>CALRFM010000072.1 GCA_943356515.1 Patescibacteria group bacterium | reverse complement strand
CCCACAGCTACGGTAGTTCCTCCCACGGTAACTCACACACCAGTTCCTCCAACACCAACAGCAACACCAGTTCCTCCAACAGCTACTGCGGTGCCTCCCACAGCTACTCCAACTCAAGTTGTTGTGGTAGTAACCAACACTCCTGTGCCTACAAACACCCCAACCCCAACTCTTCTACCAAATCCTCCCGTGCCTACAAACACTCCAACAGTACCAACGAATAATCCTATCCCAACTACAGTATATTGTTCTCGAAGAGCTGAAGGAGATGCTGATTGTAATAATGTTATAAATCAAGCTGATCGTGAGTGTTGGAAAGCACAATATAGAAACAATAATGTACCAATTGGTTCATGTATAAGTTCAGATTTTAATACTGATAGTAAAGTAACTATTCTTGATTATTCAATTTGGATTATAACCTTATTGAAAGAAAGGGTATCACCATGATGCAAATAGTTACCACCCACTCAAATCGATTCATTGGTCTGGCGCAACGCATTTTCGGTCAAGTGCGTAAGCCAAAAATGTTTCTCATAGTAGCAGTGGGAATCGTCGTGTTTATAGGACTCTTTTGGTTTATGAATACGTATATTCGTCCATTTTTGGCTTCTATTCCTATTGCACAAACAGAATTTACTCCAAGTGCTCCAACAGTAAAACCTGGAGACCAGTTTAGTATTAATATGCAATTGTCTGGTGAAACGATCACTGCAGCAGACGTATACATAACCTATACATCTGATAAAGTGGTCTATCTTGCAGATCTTCCAAATCCAGTAACTGGCTTTAATCAGATATCAGATTATTTTGATGCGCCACCTATTGTAGAAGAGCTCACCAGTAATGCGGATAATACTAAAACACTTCATTTAGTGCTTGTTTCACAAAAGGCCAACAGTAACGTGGCACAATTTAGCTTGAAATTTAAAGCGCATGCATTAGGAGAAGCCGCATTTACTATAGATACTTCAAGATCGAAACTGTCGGGAAGTGTGGGTACAGATCTTAGCTCTGCTTCATATATATCATTCCCCGAGGGTGTTCTAAGAACAACGGTTATTATTGCTGAAGATGGTGCTGATGCAACTCCAACCCACACTCACACACCCACTCCGTCAGATGATTCAGATCCGACTGTAACTCCAACAGTGGACCCATCTATTTCTCCAAGTATTTCTCCAAGCACTTCTCCATCTATTAGTCCAACACTAACAATTATGCCAACTGCATCTCTTGTGCCTTCACCAACAGCAACACTATCACCAACAGTTACCTCGACACCCACTCCAGCACCTACAACAGTAGCGCAAAACCCGAATGTTACACTTGATATGAAAGTACGACTTCAGGGCGTAGTAACGCAACCAAAAGAAGCATATCGTCAACAAACCATGAAAATTCTTGTTCAATCAACAGATAAATCATTCCGTGAAGAACAGGCCATTTCATTCACCGTCAATGGCGAAGCCCTATGGGTTGGATCTATGAAAATAGTCAATGTTCCTACCAGTAAAACATTTAATATATATATCAAAGGTACCAAACACTTGCAGCGCAAAATATGTACCCTTGCGCCAACAGAAACGGTGCCTGGTCAGTATGATTGTAGCAGTGGTCAGATAACGCTCAAAGAGGGAACGAATGTAGTAGATATGAGTAAAATCTTTGTACTTGCGGGAGATATTCCAATACAAAATGGAATAGTAGACTCAGTAGATGTCATATATGTGCGTAAGAATTTGGGAGTTACCAGCCCTGCAGTGCTTTCCCGTGCAGACTTCAACCTAGATGGCATTGTAGATACACAAGATTATACGCTTGCAGTAACTGCACTAGGATTCAAGTATGATGAGAAATGATCAAGCCCCCATATCGGTAAAGAT
This sequence comes from Patescibacteria group bacterium, assembly GCA_943356515.1. Taxonomy (GTDB): domain Bacteria; phylum Patescibacteriota; class Microgenomatia; order UBA1406; family GWC2-37-13; genus UBA1450. The sequence goes on along the minus strand of CALRFM010000072.1, from coordinate 3,792 downwards.
AAGATTTCGTATGTAGTCTGCTTTACTGATACCTCTTTTTTGAGCGCTCGTCATAAGATATTCATTAATATTCTTACTAAGCATGAGGTTAAATCGGTAGGTAAGACGTTGTTGATCTACGATGCCAGAGAAACTCTCTATATTCTTGCCAATCTCTTCCATATTTTCAGGAATGTATTTTTTGTATACCACGAGTCGGTTTGACCCTAGTTCAAGATGTTCACCTTTACCGCGGAGTTGGAATATAAGTACAGGTTTATGTTGAAGAACAGTGAGGGTAAGAAGTCGACCTAAATCAAAGTTAGTTTCAGTCCCTTCTATGATTATAGCGTCAGAACGCTTTATTTCACGTGTTGCTTTGGCTATTGCCGCTGCTTTGTCTGCTATACTATCATTAAACGATGCGTCCATAACATCGTATTTGAGTTTACGAATTTGTGAAAGAACTGGCTCATTATAGGACTTGTTAGTGTTTGTAGATAAAAATAATATATTCATACGCATATTGTAACATATCTATTAATCATACATATATGAATATTCAAGATATATATACTCAATACAGATTAATGCCATCATTGCAACTGCATCAGCGCCGCGTGGCAGGTGTTGCGCAGATTATTTGTCAAAATATTAATGTGAAAGTCGACTCAGAAAACGTCATTTTGGCGTGTTTGCTTCACGATATGGGAAATATCATCAAATTTAAACTTGATTTATTCCCGGAATTTTTAGAACCAGAAGGTTTAGACTATTGGAAGAAGGTAAAACAAGATTATCGTAAAAAATACGGCGATGATGAACATGTGGCAACTATGAACATTTCACAGGAGATTCTTAAAGGGGCTACCCCGAAAAGCGGGGTAGCCCCTAAAAACAAACGAATACTCGAACTCGTTGAAGCCATCGGATTCAGCAATGCCAAGCTCAATTACGAATCATCTGATTTTGGCCGTAAAATTGCCACTTATGCTGATATGAGAGTAACACCTCATGGCGTGGCAAGTATGAAAGAGCGACTTGCCGATGGTCGTATGAGGTTCAATATTCGGAAGCCTGAGCAGGCAGATGGGGTGTTTTTTGAAGAAATGGCCGGATATTTAGAAAAGATCGAAGATCAAATAGTTAGTCATATGACATTAAAGCCAGAAGATATTACTGAAAAAATGGTGCAGAAGGTGATTCCAGAGTTGTCATCAGGGTTTGTACAATTTAATCCATCAGTCGAAGATTGCGTACTATAAGCTAAAGAGTATTTTTTTAGCGCTTTGTAACAGTATATTCAAATAAATTATGGACTCCATTTGTTTTCTTGACATATGTTCCTCCTTCTATTTCATAAAAATATGAAAGTATTTTGCTGGGCATGTTGAGCTCTTTTACCATATCATGAACCTGCTTGGTAAACCAAGGGGCGATATAAATGTAAAACAGAGCTTTTTTGGGACCTATTATCTTCTTATAATGTAGCAAGAACATATCTCCATGAAGAATGGTAATATGCGCTTTATTTGGGTGAAAATGCCGTCGCAGAAGCATAAACGCCACCAGCACGATATTTATATCTACCGCCACAAATTGAGTGGTTAACCTATTATTTTGAGCTTCAGATGCTGCTGCAAATACCACAGCGCCGTCTCCAGCGCCCAGATCTATTACAACCTGATTATTGGCTAATCTCAAGGCTGTTACAATCATGGGTAAATCTTCCTTGTTTGTGGGGAAGTAGGGTATAGGCGAGGCGTGAGATGAGAAGAAATAGAGGATGATGATTATGATTGTTGCGATTACAAGAAGATTGATCATTTTGTGCCGCAGGTGAGAGTCGAACTCACACGGGCTGTTATGCCCACAGGTTTTTGACCCGCCAAAAATATGTGGCGCGAGAGGGAGTCGAACCCTCACGAGGTTGCCCTCATTAGTTTTTGAGACTAACTTGTCTGCCATTCCAACATCGCGCCATATTTGGGCGGGTGCCATTTATTGCTGCGGTATACCAATACCACTGCGGCTAAAGTCATATTATACCTCAAATACTTGTCATCCCGCACCTGTCTGCCGACAGGCAGGCTTGATGCGGGATCCAGAATGACGGTCAAAAAAGCCTATAGTACTTGAAAAATCTTGTTTTATTTAGTAATATTTACACATTAAATATGTATATTTGGCTTTTGTCATCTATGCTTATTTAATAATTCTTATCTCTTCTCAAATACTCCTTACCAACTATACCATGCACTTGCTGCATGAATTGTAGGCTGGAAAGGAGGAGAGAAAATAAGAGCACCTTAACATATCGGGAACTAATACTCTTTTTCCTCACCTCATAAAGATATATTGGACGGGGGATATGAGAACTATAAATATCTTATAGTTTTTATACCCCAATGTTCAATACTCTCTTTCTGGGGAAGGCGAGAAGTTATGCATCGTGCATGACAGCCCCGCAAGACGGAGAAAGAGAAGAAAGGAGAAGTAGCAATGAGAAAAAATCTCTATTTGCTACTGGGATTGCCAGGGTTTATGATAGCCTTGGCTTTCTTATGTAGCCTGGACTCTCGCACCTCGTTCCCATAAGGAGCGAGAGTCCAAGTCCGGGCCACCGTCTGACCCACCGTTTTTCACCCGCTCAGGTTATGATTTTATAGCTTGAGTGGGTTTTCAACCCCATTTAACTGGCTCGCTAAGCCCACAGATAGTTGCTGAAGCGAGCCATCATGCCATGAAAGGAGAAATATCATGGCAAAAGGTAATCAAATATGTAGGATATGCGGGTTGTTTTTTGAAGGGTCGGGCGACCTATGCCCGGCTCATAAAGGAAGCAGCCGACGACCGTGGCTCAATAACGCATTCCTTCCCCTCGTCGTTCGATAAGGACGGAAAGGGGCTATCCCCGACGTTACAGTCGGGGCGGCTGGAAGCCGTTATAGATCCAGAAAGGAGGTTTCCGATGTAATAAGGAGAAGCGCCTGGAGTTTTTTTCAGGTTGTTATTTTTCTCGCGTATCTAAGTTTTTAGCTTGGTACGATGAGGACTATAGCAGCCTTTATACCAGGCGCTTTTTCATGGGATTTTTTATTGTATAATGAGAGTATGAAAAACAATATATATCTTAATTTTCCCGTCGTGATAACACAAGAAGAAGGTTGCTATGTTGCCTTCAGTCCTTCTATACCTGGATGTCATAGCCAAGCAGATACTTATGAAGAGGCACAAAAAAATATAAGGGAAGCCATTGAGCTATGTCTTGAAGTTGCTGAAGAAGATTCCGCATATAGAGATCGCATTGATTATGGAACTGATAATAAACCCCGAATGATAAGTGTCAGCAATATTAGTATTGCGCGCCCGAACTTTGTATGAACCCGCGTCTCCCAACTTTGACTGCTCGAAAGCTCATAAAAACACTCAAAAAACTTGGATTTGAAGAGGTACGAAGAAAAGGAAGTCATAGATTTTATCGTCATAGTAATGGTCGTACTACGGTAGTTCCATTTCATTCAGGAAAAGATATTGGGCGTGGCTTGATGCGTGCGATATTAGAGGACATTCAAATCTCACCAGAAGAATTGCAAAAAGAACTGTAGGCGCTTTTTCATGGGTTAGAATCCCGTAAGGGTCGGACCCTTATTCGATTTCTCACCGATATGTTTCCTTAGAAATGAGACAGTCCATAGTACACTATGGACATGAAACAATTAACAAAAATAATATTAGCTTGGGAGTTAGCTGAGGCAGAAATTCCTCGAGTACATATTGCAGAACAGTTAGAGATTGGACGTGCAACACTGT
>CALRFM010000071.1 GCA_943356515.1 Patescibacteria group bacterium | reverse complement strand
ATCTGACAACACGGCAGCAGCTTTGGCCCTACTAGGAACATCTCACCTCTGTGACGGCGCTTATCTAGCCGGTGGTACCGCCTTGGCTCTTCATCTTGGTCATCGGATTTCAATAGATCTTGATTTTTTTAACCCTCTCAATTTTGATTCTCATGAGATCGTGACTAAACTCAAATCTTTGGGAGAATATGAATCTGACCAACAAACAGAAAAGACCATAAATGGAGTATTTAACTCAGTCAAGTTCAGTTACTTTTATTACTCATATAAACTCGTTGCAGAAACTGTTGATTTTGATGGGATTGCAATTGCAAACTTGGAAGATATTGCAGCAATGAAGCTTGTCGCCATAACAGATCGTGGTACCAAAAAAGATTATGTTGATTTGTACTTTCTTTCTCAGCAATATTCCTTTGAAAAAATGTTTGAATTTTATGATAAAAAATACCATCTTATCGATAGCAACCGAATGATTATTCTTAAAAGCATGGGATACTTTATAGATGCGGATGAATCTGAAATGCCAGTCATGATTAAGAACATTGAATGGGAGACAGTAAAAAGATTCTTCATATCGGAAGTGCGTCGATTATCCAATAAATATCTTCTTTGATACATATTTAATATGCTTAAGTAATTATTCTCAGGCTACGAGTATATATAATACAGTAACTTAAGAATATGGCACCCAATTTAAACAATGGTAATCTCGTCATTTTAGGAGACGTTTGCCATGACTTACCGCTTCATGCCACAACCGTTGATCATGAATCTGGCGCAAAGCTTGGTGGTGCTGTATCTTTCTCAAGTGCTGTTGCTTCTATCCTTGGAGTGCCAACACATGCATTCACCATGGCCCCTCAAACTCACCCCAGATGGCGTGATTTTCAACAATATGGGCACGCGTTTGGCTTCCAAACAACAAATCTCGCTCTAAGTCATACTCTAGGTGGAGATAAGATAACATCCTTTGCAAATACATATGTTGGAGGTAAAAGAACACAAGACCACCCTTCAAAAACTCAACAAATTGGTATGGAACAGCTTCCCTTTATTCTTCCCCATCTCAATAGTGAGAGTCAAGTTCTCATTGGAACGGTAACTTCAGATGAAGTATCACTTGATTTATTGCGTGCACTCCATGGAACAGGAGTCCCCATATCTATGACCATGCAAGGGTATTTTCGCCGTGTACACCCTGACTCAAAGCGTGTTACCGAAGGTCCATTTGCCAACTGGCGACACGTAGCAAGTCTGGTAGATGCAATATATCTGAGCGATGAAGATTTACGATTCCCTGATGGAGATTATTTACTTCGTGATTTAGTACATACGTGCCCGCAGGTAGTGCTTACCAGAGGAGGCAATGGTGTAAGTATTTATCAAAATAGGTCACGAACCGATATCCCATCAGTTCCCTTAACGCCAGAACAAATTGGCACCGGTGCAAGTTTTACGGGTGCTGGCGAAACATTCACAACAGCTAAGATGGCCTATACAATGCAAGGTCTTACCCCTATTGAGGCTGCAACAAAAGCGCACCTTTTTGCCGCATGTAAAATTCATTTTGACCCAAAAAATCCTAAAATTGATGGAGTACCAAGTATTCCAACGCCACAAGAATTTGAAGCATGGACACAATCACCACAAGTGCTAAAGTATGTACGAGATTTAGGAATGCCACATCTCCTTCAAAAAGAAGGTATTCTCACGTTATCCGAACGACGTTAATTTTTCTTATGACTACAAGTACAGAAATGCAATCACAAGCTTGGAAAGCCGAACCAAATCAACACATCCAGACCTCGATCCTGCAGGAATCTCTGTGGGGTTCACGAGGAGGAGCGGCTTTTGCAACAGCATCCATGACTGATATGCTCCAAATTCTTGGATTCGATGTCTCATGTACCACTTTATATCCTGATGTACCAATGGAACCACCCATGCCATTCCCCGTCGATCTCGTAGACATGCGTACTTCAGATTTAAAGCTTAGTAATATAGAGCTTGCTCGTTTATTTTCAGGTGAATATCATGAGGTACAAACAACATTCGACCCTTCATATTTTGTAGATATATTTGATCAACAAATCAATCGAGCTGATATCGTCTTTCCCAACTATTGGGTTGCGGGGATAGCTGCTTGTGCTGCGCGGAGCCGAGCAAGAGAAAAGAAGAAGCATGTACCATCTATGATCTATTGCAACCATTCACTGTTTGGGCGTGTGGATGAGGCAGTCGCGATAGCTGCCCAAACACCTGCGCCTTTAAATGACGCACTGGATATGGTTTCTGATCCTAAGTATCAATATACTTTTACTGATTTCAAACGCGCAGCACTTCAACAGAGAATACTGAGTGAGTCCGATGGAGTAATCGTCTGGACTGAGTGTGAAAAAACATGGATGCTAAAAGCATATCCAGATATTCCCAACCTAGATGAAAGACTGCATGCGGTTACGATACCCATGCACTACGTTCCAGAGCACAACTTGAACCTGAGGCATACGCTTAGAAGTCAGTTATTGGGCATTACTGATCACAATACACAAGTATTTTATTCCCAAGGTCGTATGGTAGATTATAAACATCCTGAAATGGTGGTGCAGGGATTTGCAGATACCTGGAATGCGTTGTCGCACCTCCAAAATAGGCCACCAAATATTGCCTGCGCCATGATAGGTGATGGCCCTATGCAAGAACAATGCAAATCACTTGCTCAGTCGTTTCATCCTGAAATTCAACAACGTATTCACTTTCTCGGACAACAGCAAGCACAAGTAGGACACACCATTGGTGATACATTTGTGTTCCCCTCAAGTCGTGAGTCTTTTGGTATGGTGGGAGCCGAGGCTACCATGTCTGGGAATACAGTCATTGCATCTGACTTAGGCACGATCAAAGAGGCGGTGGGAGAATATGGGAGATATGCAACCAATCAAGTAGGATTTAGTAAAGCTATGATCGATATGGCCCTGATGAGAACTCAAGATCGTATTCGATTGGGAGAATTACTTAGACAATCTAGTACGAGATTTACTCCCACAAATACAGCCAATGACCTTGCCCACCTCATTGCAAATCTGCACATTGAGCAGGAAACCAATCATGCATTTGTGATATCATAAATCTTATGAACCCCACCCAACAGACATACAAACTCGCACTTGAATACCTCCTTCAAAATCAAACCAGTTTTGGCATGGCAGCAGCCCGACCAGCAAAAGATATGGAGAAAGGTACCTATGCATCGCTTTTTCCGAGGGATATTGGAATAGCTACCCTTGGTATGCTGGCTTCAGGTAATGAGGAGCTTATACAGATGGCCAAAAAGTCACTAGAAAACTTGGTGCCCGCGCAATCGGAGCGTGGCCAATTCCCCCAAAATTATGAACCAGAAAAGAACGTGATTCATTGGTGGATGCCGGGAACGATTGATGGGACGCTTTGGTGGGCAATCGCATTTTTAGAATATGTCAAAAAAACAAATGATCAGGAGTTTTACAAAAAATATAAACCGAATTTAGACAAAGCTTTCACGTGGCTTACCTACCAAGATACCAATAACGACAGCTTGCTGGAGCAAGGAGAATCTGCCAGTTGGGACGATGAGATGCCCCGTCAAGGAACGGTGTTGTACTCAAACGCTCTGTGGTACTGGTTAGTAAAACTTCGGATTGAGGTTGAGAAGCAGAACGATTTAGTCAAACTCAAAGATGAGATTTATGAAGGAGTAAACACCTTATTGTGGGTACATAAAAAAGACGATAGGGCAGAGAACTACATTCCAAACAATGGTTACACCAAAAAGATGGTGTATGCCAGCACAATGATTGAGTGGTCAAACAGTCAGGCAGTATACCTACCATACTATTTGGGCTACTCATCGCATCGTAGTTTTGAAATGCGATTTGAGGCATTTGGCAATATCTTGGCATGTATTACGGGTTTGGCAGATGAAAAGAAGGCTCACGCCATAACAGACTTTGTCATACGCACAGGAGTCAATTTACCGTATCCCATAAAAGTTTTATACCCACCTATTTACCCAGGTGAACCCGACTGGCGACCATACATGGCAAAAGGCAAGCAAAACTACCCATGGCAATACCATAACGGCGGAATATGGCCTTTTGTGGGAGGCTTTTGGGTACGCTGGCTTGGTGAAAGCAAGCACCCACAAGCGCAACAACAGCTTGATAAGTTGGCTGAATCGAATGCTATAAATGACTGGGAATTTAATGAATATTTACATGGACAACAGGGAACCCCCATGGGTATACCATTCCAGTCATGGAATATGGCAAGTTACCTAATGGCATATAAGGCTGTATAATGTACTATGCTCCCTCTTAAAACCTATGAGTCATACCAATCACTCAGCTCAGATATTGCCCATATAATTGCCAAAAAGATAATCGCGCAACCCCATTTTACTCTGGGGCTGGCATCGGGCAATTCACCCAGACAGATGTATGAAGAGCTCATTGAACTCCTTGGAGAAGCTGACATTGATCTGAGCAATCTTCACACTTTTAATTTAGATGAATACTACCCCATGGCACAAAGCCACACCGGAAGTTTTTATACCGAGATGATGAATCGTTTTTGGCAACCACTTCACCGAACAAATAAAACATTTGATATGAATCATGGTCATATTCTTAATGGTGAAGTAGCTGACGTGAGTGAGGAATGTTCACGATACGAAACGCTCATAAAAGAGAGTGGAGGAATAGACCTTCAAGTGCTTGGCCTGGGCCTTAACGGACATATTGCATTCAACGAACCTAGATCGGCGATAGATAGTAGAACACGTAAGATAATTATCACCCCAAAATCTCGAGCCGCTTTGGCCAAAACATATGACGATATTCCGCAATTCGGCCTTACTATGGGAATAGCTACTATATTAGAGGCGAAAGAAATTGTACTTATGGTTACTGGGGAAGGGAAGCGAGAAGTGTTTAAAACACTTATGTCAATGACTGAGCCAAACGCAGATGTTCCTGCAAGCTATCTCTTAGATCACCCTAACGTAAATATATACTCAGATATTTTGTTACAATAAGCTATGCTCAAACGTCTTGTAAACTTCGCTAAAGAACCCACGAGCATAAACATCCTCATAAACTCAATAGGAAATTACCTCAATGTAGGATTCATTGCATTTTTTGCACTCATCCTTGTGCGCACTATGCCACCAGCTGAGTATGGTGTTCTGACGGTGCTTTTGGGTATAGCCTATGTACTGGCAAACATCATGGAATTTGGCACAACCGCAACGATTTATTCTGCAGTTCCTGGACTTTACGCTCATGATGACAAACGACTCTACACTTTTATTAAAAGCACCTTTTTCTACCAGACTCTTTTCTCGGCGATAATAATTATTGTGCTTACATTTACCTTTCCCTATTTAGATAAGATATTTTTTAAAACAGGAGCACCGCCTATTACGCTCTACCTTACGGCATTTTCGGTGCTCTTTTATGTATGGCAAAACTTTCTAACCAATATTCTACTTGCAGCAAATAAATTCTTCCGATCAAATCTTTACTTGAATACTGCCAATGTGGTAAAAACCCTATTGATAGTTGGTCTTGCATATTTTGGCACCATAACCATAAGTAACGTGATAATCATATTTGGTATGGTCGGACCGCTCGTATACTTTCTCATGCTCCTTGCTAAAAACAGAAAGCTCATTCCCAAACTAGAAGTTGCAAAAATAGATAAAAAGGAATTTCAATTTAGCTATACCATGATGTATTT
>CALRFM010000070.1 GCA_943356515.1 Patescibacteria group bacterium | reverse complement strand
GAGTGATGATGGTCATAATCTGCTCCTTTGTCAAATGGTGAGTTTGAGCAAGACTTTCTACAACGGGTGAAGTTTGAACTACCTGAGACGCTTGTTGCATGATGTTTTCTACATTGGACTGAGAAACATGTGTTTGTGCCGATACCGTAGATATCAAACTTTCATGAGGTTTGGAAATATGTTGCACATAAGAGGTAAGAACTTTTTGTACCAGCGAAGTGTCGGTTGATGAGTTTTGTGCAATATTCTGAAGCTGGGTAGCATCGTTTGAAACTGATTCGTATGCTGAGGACACAATAGACGTGATGGTCTTTTCATCGGCGTGCATCTGCTGTGCTAAGTTGGTGGTATGTGACGCAGAAGATTGCGTGATGGTTTTTACTGAATTAAGAATTTTAGATACGACATCTTTTGAAACCTTTTGCCTAGACGTGACCATGGTCATGATGCGCGATTGATTACTGATGTTATTTGCCTGCTGTAATACTGTAGTTACTTCTTTTCGATTGGTATTGGTTGCCTGAGCAATCGAAGTTATTATATCGGCGATAGGTTTGGATTGTTGCAACGTGTACGATTTAAGGATAGAAGTCACATTCTGCTCCGAAACTCCCGTTTGTTGTGCTACCTCCTTCACAATTGACGCATTATTAACAATATTCGTAATATAGGTATTAGTAATATGAGACACATTCTCTGTTCCCACCGATGTGACCTGAGTCATAATTTGACTCATGCTGGCTGCCTGCGGCATAGACTGCATGAGAGATTTATGTATCTGCGCGCGCTCAGAGGCTGAGGTAGAAGTGGAAGCCAGAATGGTGCGTGCTACGGTATCTTTTTTGATCGTTCGGCTGAAAAGCTCGGAGCGCAGCTGCATGTATTGCTGGCGTTGGTTTGATTGTTGAGCTTTCACCGGATTTGCCAGATAAGCGAGGTGTTGATTGACTGTTTGGTTGAGTTGTTTGTTGGTTTCTACTCGGGCAACATCAGAAAGATTAGTTACCTTCATATTCATATTTTTTACAATCTCACTAGTCAGAGACGTGCGCATCTCTGCCATAGATCCAAGCGCCACATTTACATTTGCGGCCATTGGAATGTTCGTGTCCAACTTAAGCGTGGGCATAGTAGGGGTATGTGGTGCAGTTGGACCACCAGGAGGAATTGGGTTTCGCATATGATCGTACAGTCTCATAAGAATATTTTTCATGGCATAAATTCCATCACAACAATAATCTCTAAAAATTCGAAGAAGCCACCAAGGGAAGAACGTAACAGCCCACAGCATAATGAGCGTTATGATATATTCGGCAAATGTATCTATATAGTTGCCATTATTGCCCGCTCCTATAGGTGTGTCTGCAATGCCAAGCCGTTGTCCAGGGCCACCATACACGATATTTATGGCAGTAGGATAGATATATCCTATCGTTTCGCCCGCACGTGAAAAATCAAAACTGAAAGGGATTCCTTCAGCCCATATTTTGCTCATAGCTCCTAAAAAGAGTGCCACGAGTGGGCCGTAAAAGAGCCATTGGAAAAATACGCCAATCCATATCCACCCCGTATTTCTTATTAATACAAACGGCATAAGAAGTGCCAAGAAAGGTGATACAAAAAGCAAAAACCACAAGAGAATCTTACGAAGGAGCAACATCGTGCCCAACACGTAATAACTTACATTCGTAAGTTTCAGCATGAAGAGCTCGGTATTTGCGGCCTCTTGTACACGAATATTCAAGTCGCGACATCCAATAAATTGAGTATAGCTATCTTCTGTTCCACCCAGAAGATTTGCATTGCCTGGATTAATAAAATATATATTGAATAAATCTTTACCACCCAAATTCTCGTAAAAGAATTGCATAATCACTTCTGAAAACTGAATAAGGACAAAAATGAGAGCTGCAGAGAGGACGGTATACAGAAGCATGAGTCCAATCTTTATTATGGTGGGTCGAATTTGAATCTTAAAATCATAATTAGTTCGTGTAGATATGATGTACCCAATACCAAATATTGCGGCAATAAGGACAATGCCAAAAAGAGCTACGGTGCTTGATATGGTCCAAATAGTGCGAAGTACGGGCGCTTCATCTATGACATTGGTATTTAAGACCCAATATATAAATTGACGTGCGCGCTCATCGGCTTGACCCTGAGCTGTTATTGCTGGGTCTTCTACCCAATAGTGCTTTCCGATAGGATCTTCTAAGAATTTATCAAAACCTTCAGCACATGTTTCTGGTGGATTAAGCTGACTATAGATGCCATTAGGACCGATAAAATCTGTAGGACAACTTAATGTTGGAGCGTTACGATTACAAGGAATAGGCGCTCTATCAAATTCGTAAATAGTTGTTTGACCTTGCACAGAAGGAACAAAGCTCAATAGAGGCGAAAGAATTATAACCAGTAGTAATATATAAGAAAGAAATCTCCTCATGTATTTATCCTAGTATATATTTCATGCATTGACAACATATAGATACTATGTCATCATGAGAATATGAAACATATGTGGGCCCTTCTTATATTGACCGCGCTTTTCTTCCCTCTACAGCAAGTAAACGCCGCCACTGGTCCAGATATATGGATTCCTCGCTGTGTACCCTTTACTCATTGTAGTGATGGTGGAGTAAATACCAGATGTCAGCCCATAAATAACGACACGATACATACCAGTTCTCATTGGGGTCATCGCGCACAACTTGATTTTACCGGAATAACTATTCCTCCCAATCAGAAAGTTGTGCTTCTTGAATGTGTAAGGCCATGGCCACCACTTGATGAAAATGGAAATGGTGAAGATGATTGGTATTGCACCACGGGTTTTTCAGAGAGCGATAAGCAATTCAATTGTCCAAATGGAAGCACGAGCCCATCATGTGATGTAAAGACATTTTTGAATAAAAATCCCAAAATAAGCTATGGTCTTGCAGGAGACTCCATAATTCTTCCTGATGGAACTTCTTCTGTTGCGGGCGACACCTATGGGATTTTTCATAAAACCAATGCGAACTTAAATGATGTGACCGATCCATTTAGAAGAGCGGGCGCTTCAACCCAGATCACCACAGACGCAAATGGAAAACTATCAATATCCTATGCAGAGGTACAAACATATGCGATAAATGCTTTTAGAAAATACGTGCTTTACTATGTGCCGACACAAGTACCAACGCAAGGAGTGGCCGGACAAGCAGGGGTTGGTGGTCAGCAACAAGGAACATTAGTGTGGCCAAACGTAACGGGAGTATCTCCAGAATCGTGCGAATTTACCATCGGATGGGATCCATATGGGCGTGTCTTTGACTCAATTTCTCTTGAGCCGATACCGAACGTTATGGTATCTCTTAATCAAAAAAATCCAGGCGGTCTCTTTGATGCTTCCTATGCTAAATCAAGAAATGCCCTGATAACAAACCCGTTTGTAAGCGGTGCATCGGGAGATTTCTCCTTCTTTGTTGAAGATGGAGACTATTCATTAACTCCTAATGTTGCTGGTTATACCCATCCACTCACAGCAGGATGGACTACGAAAGGGAATGCCGCAAGTATATATTCTGATTTTTATTTATCAGATTCACCCATCATACAACAAAGAGGTAAGGTTCAACACAGAGATATTCCTCTTATTCCAAGCAATAATCAAGGAAAATACTATGATTTAGTAGTTGTTTCTTCGAACCGAAAAGTAGGGAGTAATGGAGAGCTTCTATTTACCGGTAGCGTATCTCATCCTTTTGCAGAAGTAATTATTGAAGTGTGTAATGCATTGGGTGGAACAGAAATCTGTGGCAAACAGCAAGTATTTGGAAGGGGCCGTGGCGGAGCAGATAAAGAAGGAAGTTATTCAGTCAAGTTAGATCAGTCATTATTACAACCAGGAGATTATTACAAACGATCATTTCGCAAAATTGACCTCGCATCAAATCAAAGCATCGGTGAAGCAGTAGCAGGCGCAACGTATTCATCGATACCATCATACATTGAAGGGTATGCATATGATGCAAATGGGAACCTTATTACTGAAGGCTTTGCTGGCGTGTATCTTCTTTCCATGCAGGTCCCATCTGCTACTTCTCCGATAGATGCAACAGGACGCTTCATGATAGCTTCAGAACTAATTCCCAAAGAGGCATATACGATCAAATACTTACGACAAGAAGGAGGCGTATTTGTTCCCATTTCTGAATTAACTATTGAAGATTATCTTAAACAAAATAATGAATTTATTACTGCCGAAAAGATCGCGCTATACAAACCCGTTACCAGTGCGACCAATCCACGAAGAAATATAACGCCCAGCTTTGTTCCTCAACAAAAAATATCTGCACTACCCATATCGCCTCAAATAACTCAGATGGCTCCTGATGGTCAGTCCCCTGAAGATATAAAGAGAACCAATAATCCACTATACCTTATTGGCGCTATCTCATTGCTCCTTTTGGGTGGAGCTGGTGGGCTTATAGCTCTTCATATGTATCGCAAGCGATCTACCAAAGAATTAGATATGTAAGCACTTAATGTGTATGCGTATACACATCTCCGTTAATTTTTACTATACTATGATTCATGCTGGCAAAAATTCTCACGGGAACCACGTTTGGACTTCAAGGTATTTTGGTAGAAATTGAAGTAGATGTAGCGGGAAGAGGATTTCCGACATTTACCATCGTCGGATTGCCCGGCAAATCGATAGATGAATCAAAAGAGCGGGTGCGAACTGCCATAACCAACGCAGGCTACGAGATGCCAGATTCGCGCATTACAGTAAATTTAGCGCCAGCCGATATTCCCAAATCTGGCTCATCATTTGATTTAGCCATTGCGCTTGGCATCCTTTGCGCATCCAGAATTCTTCCCCAAGAAGTATTAAATGACAAGTTATTTATTGGTGAACTTTCACTCAAAGGAAATGTGCGACCAGTCTCTGGCATCATTCCGCTCATACTCATGGCGCAGGAAAAGGAAATTCCCCAGATATATGTGCCTGTAGATAACGCGCCAGAATGTGCCCTGTTTGATCATAGGGGAGTACATCCAGTCATATCACTCAAGCAGCTTATTGCACACCTTATGAATGAAGCAAAGATAGATCCCTATGTGCCCGTAGAGCGCGATATTGAAGACGAGCCACAATCTCATTACGATTTAGCAAAAGTTAAAGGCCAAGAGCAGGCCAAGCGAGCGCTTGAGATTGCTGCTGCTGGCTTTCACAATATTCATTTGAAAGGTCCACCAGGAGCTGGGAAGACATTACTTTCCCGATCAATGCCTACCATTTTGCCAAAGCTTGATAAAAGCGAAAAACTTGAAGTAGCCAAAATTTATTCCATCATAGGGCAAATGAATAAGGGCATTATGCAAGGCATTCGGCCCTTCCGGTCACCGCATCATACCACCTCTCGGGTTGGGCTTATAGGAGGAGGCAGTAACCCCAGCCCGGGTGAGATATCACTTGCTCACCGGGGCGTGTTGTTTTTAGATGAATTCCCCGAATATCCCCGAAATGTATTGGAATCTATGCGACAGCCTCTGGAGGATGGAATGGTCACCGTTTCTCGCGCATCAGGCACTCTTACTTTTCCAGCACGTTTTCTTCTGCTTGCTGCTTCCAATCCTTGCCCCTGTGGCTACATGGGTCATCCGAAAAAAAACTGCACATGTGCGCCGGGCATGATTCTTCGCTATAAAAAGCGACTTTCTGGTCCGCTCTTGGATCGCATTGATTTACACATCGATGTGCCACCGGTTGAAGTAACTGAACTCACGAGTGAATTT
>CALRFM010000069.1 GCA_943356515.1 Patescibacteria group bacterium | reverse complement strand
TAGGGCCTGCACTTGGTGGGATCATTCTATCGACCTGGGTGGCATACCATTTATCGCAAATGAAAGGCACAGAAGTGCTTGGAGTGTATACAGAAAAAGACGCTGATAAAAATCAAGTCTTTACCAGAAATTATGACAAGCTAGTTGCCAGTAAAAATGTACTGGTGATCGAAGATCTAACAACAACTGGTGGATCGGTGAAGAAAGTTGTTGATACAGTAAAAAATGTCGGTGGTAATGTGGTTGCAGTATGTGTGATGGTCAATAGAAATCCAGATGGAGTAAATGCAGAAATGATGGGAGCTCCGTTTAGTGCTCTTGGCGTACTTCCAGCTGCAGCATATGATGAGGCCGAATGCCCGTTTTGTAAAGAGGGGAGACCGGTAAATCAACATGTGGGGCATGGGAAGAAATATATGGAGGGGAAAAAGAAAAGTTAAGAGATAGGAGATTTTTTCTTCAGCTTTTTAAAGTCTTTGTCAAAAGAGACGACATTTGCATTATTTGCCTTTGCTTTTGAGTATAAAATACAATCTACAAGGTCAACATTATTAAGTTTAAAAAGCTTTAAAGATTCAATAAGAATGTTTCTATCGGAAACCTTGATATAGTCAAAGCTTATCAGATTAGTCAAATCAGAAACTATATGACTCTTTGAGATGTGGTACCTATTCCTCAAAGTGTATTCGACTTCAATTACTATTTCAGTCAGAAGAATCAGTGACAATTCTTTTAATGCAGCTTTATTAAATATATTTTTTGTTTCTTGATGTTGTTTATCATTTCTGTTTATCAGGAAACTTACGACATAATTTGCGTCAAGATAATACTTATTCATGTCAGATGATAATTGGTTTATCGCTTTGTCTTTTTAAATATCTCTCATAATCTTTTTTTCTTGCATCATCAATAGCCTTTTTATCTCGACGAATTATCTCCTGAGATGATAGTCCTTTATCTATATTCTTTGCATATTTTGTCAGGGATCCTGCTAGAGAGAGCAGAGTAGGAATTTTTTTAATTTCAATAGTCTCTTTACCTTTTTGAGTAACAGAAATTATAGCCCGATCAAGATCAAGTTCACGGCGAAGCTGGGCAGGAATGGTTATCTGACCTTGTGAGGTCACGGTGGCTGTGTATAGCATGCATTAACTTTACTATCTTGCATTAGATTTGTCAAGTCGCATTAGATTTTGTAACAGTTCACTCTTCTTGACACAACATTTGTCATTCCCCGCTTGACTGGGAATCCAGGATATATCAATACATGGATCCCTGCCTGCCGGCAGGCAGGCTTCGGCTACGCCTCAGGATGACATAGTTCCAAACAAGTTCAGGATGACATGGCCCCGTTTTATCAAACATTATTTGCAATAATTGAGCTTTGAATTATAATAGTATCAATGATCAAAGCTGCTAAAGATATTCTCTCCAAGATTCCTTCCTCAGTTAGTTATGCAGATGTACGAATAGTAGAGCAAGAATCTGAAGATATAGCTACCAAAGACGGTGTAGTAGAAGCGTTAGAATCGGGTTCATCTACTGGGTATAATGTTCGGGTACTGCAAAGTGGAGTATGGGGATTTGCCGCAAGTCACGACATGAGTGAAACTGGAGTAGATGCAACTATAAAAAAAGCCATGACTATAGCTCTTGCTTCTGCCAAATATAAAATGGAAGATGTCCAACTTGACGACCAAAAACCTATAAAAGATTCCTACAAAACCCCTATTGCCGAAGATCCATTTACTGTTCCCATGGAAGAAAAAATGAAGCTCCTCTTGGCTGCAGATAAAGCGCAGCGCGTAAGCAGTAAAATAGCGGTAAGCCAAGCATCATACCAAGCCAATAAAGAGCACAAATATTTCGTCTCAACGTTGGGTTCTGAGATAGATCAAGAAATTATATGGACAGGAGCAGGCATAGAAACGACGGCTGTTGACGGACAAGATTTGCAAAACAGATCATACCCGAATTCATTTCGCGGACAAAACCAGACACGAGGATATGAACTCGTGCGTGGCCTCGACCTTGTTGGCCACGCACCAGAGATAGCTGAACAGGCAGTTGAACTCCTCAGCGCCGATACTTGCCCAACCGGAGAATTTGACATAATCCTTGACGGCAATCAACTAGCACTTCAGATTCATGAAAGTTGTGGCCATGCCGTAGAGCTTGACCGAGTTTTGGGATACGAGGCGTCGTATGCTGGCACCAGCTTTCTGACCCCAGAAAAATTGTATGACTTTCAATATGGCTCAGACATCGTGAACCTCACCGCAGACGCGACTATTCCCGGAGGACTGGGAACATTCGGCTATGATGATGAAGGAACACCCGCACAGCGAACCTACTTAGTGAAAAAGGGCATGTTCCAAGATTACATTACCTCACGAGATACCGTGCGCGAATTAAAAAAGGCAAATCCCAACTATAAAAATAGTAGGTCAAATGGTACCGTCCGTGCCTCTAGTTGGTCCCGCTTACCGATGATTCGCATGACCAATATTAATCTGGAACCAGGTGGAGAAGAGGGCACCGGTAAGGCATGGAGCTTAAAAGAATTAATTGGCGACACCAAATATGGCATTTTTATGTCTACTAATCGTTCATGGAGCATCGATGATAAACGGTATAACTTTCAATTTGGCACTGAAATAGCATGGGAGATCAAGGATGGAAAACTTGGCCGCATGCTCAAAAATCCTACCTACCAAGGCATTACTCCAGCATTTTGGAATAGCTGTGATGCTATATGTGGACGTGACGAATGGATAGTGTGGGGCACGCCAAACTGTGGCAAAGGTCAACCAAGTCAAGTGATGTATACCGGACATGGGGCAAGCCCTACACGGTTTAAAAAAGTAAAAGTTGGTGTGGTGAAGTGGTAATTATGCTTGGACAAACAAAACTAAAACAAATTGCAGATACGGTTCTAAAACTATCACAGGCAGATCAGACAGAAGTGCTGCTATCTGTGAGTGAAGACGCGCTCACGCGCTTTGCCAATAATCATATTCACCAAAATATGGCTTGGGATACTATCGGTATATCGGTTCGTGTAATTTATGGTAAAAAAATCGGCGTTGCTTCAACCAATGCATTCGATAAACAATCACTTGCAGATGTGGTAGAGCAAGCATCAATCTTAGCAAAATTCCAAGAAGACGACCCTGAATTTCAATCGCTTCCTGGTCCAAAAGATATTCCTCAAGTAGATGAGCATGTGTTTAAAGCTAACCCAGAAGAAATGGCTACATCTGCGTATATGGTCATAAAACAAGCACAAGAAAAGGGGCTCATAGCAAGCGGAGCCTATGCAAACGATGTGTCTGAATTTGCCGTAGCAAATTCGCTGGGGGTTTGGGCCTATCACACGGGATCATCTTGCAATCTTTCTACTATAGTCCTTGGTAAAAACTCAAGTGGATTTGCCGCCGACGTAGCACGAAAGCCATCTGAGGTAGATGCACAAACGGTAGGACATGTCGCTGTACAAAAAACATGGGAAAGTAAAAACCCGGAGCGTATTGACCCAGGAGAATACGAAGTCATACTTGAACCACAAGCAGTTTCAGAAATGATGGCATTTTTCCAATGGTACGGGCCAAACGCTCGTATTTACCATGAAAATGCATCACCATTAAGCGGTCAGATGGGCAAGCAAGTATTTGGCAAAAACATAACGCTTATAGACGACCCGTTTCACCCAAAAGTTTTCCCCATGCCCTTTGATTTTGAAGGACAACCCAAACGAAAGATCGTATTTGTTGAAAATGGTATTTTGAAAAACATCGCATACGATTCATATTATGCAAAAAAGTATGGTGCGCCAAATACTGGACACGCTTTGCCAGCCCCAAACACCATGGGACCGATCCCACTTCATTTTTATATTGCACCAGGAGATAAAACACGGGAAGAAATGATAGCAAATGTCAAAAGAGGATTACTTGTCACCCGACTATGGTATGTGCGCGTATTAAATGCAAAAGCATTGAATGTAACTGGTATGACGCGCGACGGTACCTTCCTTATTGAAAACGGAAAAATCGTCAAACCTGTTATGAACTTGCGCTTCAATCAGAGTATTCCAGAAGCCCTGAATAATGTTATAGCTATTGAAAATAAACTGACCCAACTTGCTAGTTTTGAAGGGGAAATGATATCACTTGCGCCAACATTACATATTGGAAAATGGGAGTTTAGTAGCGGCACATTGTTTTAGTAGTGAAGATTATAAATTTCATTTTTACCTTATGAAAGATATTGAAAAGATCCTGAAAACGACCAACATTATCAAATCTTCTCCAGATGACACGCTAGCAAGTACCCTTTCCAAGCTAGCTAGTTCGCATGATGCGGCTTTTGTATTTGATGATGACGATCAATTTATGGGAATCGTTAACCCGTATTACACATCGATAAAATCTTCAGCAAACGATGGGAGCACCAAGATTTCACATGTACTCTTTCATCCACCTCGAATAAGTCGGGAAGATTCGCTTTCTCGTATAGTACAGCTGATGAACGAATCTAAAATTCATTATTTGCCCGTGTTTGAAGACGACGGAACATTTATGGGAATCACTTCTGCACGGCGCATACTTACCTACATGCGTGACATGGATATAGCTTCTACAAAGCTCCGAAACGCAAAGCATACACAAAAGGGACGGGTAATAACGGTATATATGGATGATCCCGTTTCGGCGGCAACAGCACTTTTTAAAGAATTCAAAACATCTAAAATAGTGGTGGTTGACGAGCACAATAAACTCAAAGGAATCATAAGTCATTACGATCTTATCCCATTTCTTATGACACCCAGTAAATCAGCACGAACAGGAAGCGGGGGAGAGCGAGCTACCTTGAAGCAAATAAAGGTAAAAAATTATGCAAAAACCATGGTACTTACCTTAACTCTTGATAACACGGTGAAAGATGCATTGAACCTTATTCTTGATCGTGGGATAGGAAGTATTATCATAACTAACGATCAGCAACTTCCCATAGGTATTGTTACCACTAAAGATATTTTAAGCATGATTACTACAGCAATAACCATCAAGCCGGTAACAACGTCAAACAAACAAACGTCCAAAAATGTAAAACTCATTGTGAGCGATTTGAAGAAATTCGTTTCAAACCACATTCAAGAGCTTCCGGATATTGAAAGTGCCCAGGTGAGTTATGAAGAAGAAAAGAGTGAGCGCCTGTATCGGATCCGTGTTCATATTATACCCAATGAAGGGAAAGGAATAGTTATCACACGAGAGGGAAAAGATATAACCAAAGTAGTACATGACGTAAAGACAGCTTTGAGGAATAGGTGAAAACTTCCTGTTGACAACATACTATCGTACTAGTATACTAGTACGCATGTCAACTTATAAAGATCTTATTAATCTGTTTGCCAAGGTGAATTCTCCGAAAGAAATGGAGAATTTATTAAATGGTATATTAACCCCCAAAGAGCGAGAAGAGCTTGTGCAGCGCATCGATATTATTAAGATGCTCAAAGCCGGTATACCGCATCATGAGATAGCTCAGAAGCTTGGAGTGGGCGTTGCTACGGTAACACGAGGGAGTAAAGAAATACAAAAAGGGAATTTCAAGGTGGTATGAAAAGAATAGTCATATCACAGAAGCCGACCTATAAAAAGGTCGCGGAAGATGTAGATTTCTACGGGCTCTTTCAACAGATCGAAAAGAAATACGACACCTGTTTTATACTTGAATCTTTGGGCGAGCAAACTCATGAGTCGCGTTATTCAACTATTGGATTTGATCCAACAAGCATCATCACACCCAGTACGATTAAATCCAAGAATCCCTATTATACGCTGAAAGATATGATGCCAACCAATATTCTCTCTCGTGATTATGCAGGAGG
>CALRFM010000068.1 GCA_943356515.1 Patescibacteria group bacterium | reverse complement strand
TGTTGCATTATCTAAATAGCGCGTTACATAAAATGAAGAAGCAACTACTCCAGGAATAGGAGTATCCCAAGAGCTGGTAATGGTGACGTATTTTGTTGAAGGGTCTATAGTGCCACCGCTTTCTCCTATCAAGCCGTTTTCATCGCGCAGTACATCAGTAATTTCTACTTGAGAAGTAATGCCATTTTCATCTAATGACCCGGCAGAAAGCGACCATGAAGTGCCATCAGTTGTAGGGTGATACGTTCCATTTACTGCAATGGCATCCCAACCATTTTCTCGAATACTTAGTATTGCATCATGATATTCTTGCACCGTTTGAAGTGCCTGTGATCTTCGGATTTGTTGTGGTCGTCCTTCACGACTTGCGATAAGCCCCATACTTAGCACTGGGATTAGTAGCGCCATCAGCGCAATCACAATAAGAATTTCTATAAGAGTCTGTCCCAATTGATATTTCATATTATTGTTGAATGGTGGTGAAAACTCCTAATGCGTTCATCTTAATTTGTGTTTGAATCCCCGAACCGACATCTTCTACAACAATCGTATTGCTCCCATCAATGAATTCCGCTATTTCACCACTGCCTTTTTCAAATACGATTTGGCGAGACGGGAAGGTAATCAAGCTAAACTCCGTAGCTCCTTGCAGCGTGACGGTGAAATTTGCCGCATCAAATTCATTGTACGTATTTCCCTCAAAAAGTGTGTAGCTATTCGTTTCAAAATGGATGCCATATTGCGTGGTTGTTCCACTTTGACTTAAGCGCCCATTCATGGCATTGGTTTGTTGAAGTTTAATATCTGAAAGAAGCGATTGCGCACTGGTATCTACATAGGTATTTGTCTGCACTCTGGTTAAACTAATCATAGCAAGCGACAGAAGAAGCGCTGTTATAGCAAGTACGATGCTTATCTCTATCAGAGTAAAGCCATGATTACGCATAATATAGTTAACCTCCATTAACTGAGCCGATGAGACTGTAAATAGGAGCAATAATTGAGACCATCATGCCGCCGACTATGACACCAATAAATATAAGCATGATTGGTTCCAGGAGTGCAGTAAGGGTGGTAAGGGTTCTTGAAACTTCATAATCCATGTGTTCTGAGATATCTTGCATAGATTTATCGAGTGAACCTGTTTTTTCACCCGCTTCAATAAGTTTGACCACAATCATAGGAATAAATCCCTTCTTATCGCGAAATCCATCTGATACCCTGCGTCCCCCCAAAACGGTTTCTTTAGCATGCAATATAAGACGTTTCATATCGCTACGCCATACCACATCGGCACAAAGCTCAAGGGCGCTTGTGAGTGTAAGCCCGGCAGACAAAAGAAGAAACATACTCCGTGTGAACCTTGAAATGTCTATTTGTTTTATCAGTCCTGATATTAAAGGGAGTGAGAAAAATACTCCCATCACTAGGGACCGCTTTTTTTTATATAACACAACCAGAAGTATGAGCGCTATAACAAGACCAATAATAAGCGCAATTGAGTTATTTAAAATAAATGCAGATGAAAAAATCATAATCTTCGTTGGAAGCGGAAGCTCGACTTTCATACGGGTAAATACGGTAGCCATTTTTGGCATAACAACCACGAGTATCATCAGGAGCACGCCAATAAATACTATAAAAATAAGAACTGGGTAAATCATAGCGGAGCGAATTTTATCGGTAAATTCCATCTCTTTCTGTATGTGATTCTTGATATCTTTGAGCGTAATATCGAGCGTTCCCGCTTCTTCTGAAGCCTTAATAATATTTACCGTAACATGATCAAACACATGGGGAAAGCGTGCAAGCGCATTATAAACATGCTTTCCTTGGACGAGATCTTTACGGAGTACAAATAACAATTTTTGTTGACTACCTTTGGAATCTTCAATGAGTGAATCTACTGCTTCAAGAATAGATATGCCTGCAGTAAGCATGGTAGATAAATTATCCAGAAGCGCCATTTTATCTTTGGCGCTCAGCGAGATTCCTCTCGTATCAATCTGTTCTTGCATATTATTCAAAATCAACTTTCGTTACCCGTAACACCTCTTCAATAGTAGTAAGTCCTTGTGCCACTTTATCGAGCCCATCGTCAAGCATAATAGTCATACCGTCTTTGGTGGCTTGTGAAAGAATCAAATCAGAATCTACCTTTTTCAAAATCAGCTCGCGCATTGCCTTGGTAACTTCAAGCACTTCATACACCCCTAAACGGCCCATGTACCCAGTACCATGACATATGGTGCACCCAGCGCCTTTGTATATATGAATAGAGTTTTTGTCCCCAAAATATTTCTTAATAAGACCTGCAGGAATATTTTTATCTAAATCCTCACTTTTAATTTCGAATGTAGATTTACACATATCACAAATCTTGCGAAGCAGACGTTGTGCAATAATAATATTTACCGTAGAAGCAACTAAGAAAGGTTCTACATCCATATCAATCAGTCGGGGCGGCGTAGTTGCGGCATCGTTTGTATGAAGGGTTGATACCACTAAATGGCCAGTAAGTGCGGCGTTAACTGCAATGCTTGCTGTTTCTTTGTCTCGAATTTCTCCCACAAATACAATATTTGGATCCTGTCGCAGCACTGAACGCAAACCACTTGCAAAGGTAAGGTCTGCCTTTTTATTTACTTGAATTTGGTTAACTCCTTTAATGCGATACTCCACAGGGTCTTCAATAGTTGTGATATTTTTTGACCTGGTGTTGAGGACTTTTAATATGGCATAGATAGTAGTAGATTTACCAGAACCAGTAGGCCCAGTAGATAAGATCATGCCGTAAGATTTTCCGTATGCTCTACTTACCCGTTCCAAATCTTTATCATTCATACCCAAATCGGTCAGCGTAATATTCTTATTGTGCGCAGATAGAAGTCGAAGCACTGCCTTTTCTCCTTCGACAATAGGGATGATCGAGAGGCGTAAATCAATATAACTATCTTCTATTTCAAAGCGCAACTTTCCATCTTGAGGGCTCATATGCTCATCGGTGCGCAGGCGAGAGAGCACTTTGAGACGGGTCATAATACGATCATGAAGGACTAATGGATATGTCACCACATCATGTAAAATACCATCGATACGATACCGAATGAGCCCGCTTTCTTCTTGAGGTTCTATATGTACATCAGACACTTTGTCATAATAAGCTGTTTCTAATATAAGATTTACTATTTTTGAAACAGGAACATCTTTGGCAAGTGCTTTAGCAGATGACTTACTCAGCAGTGTGTCAAATGAAGCTTGGAGATCTCTTTTGAAGATATAAAATGCATTCATAATATCGCGTTCTGTAGCAAGGTGAGGAACGACTTTAGATTGGGTCTTATGTGCCACCATATCTATCATTTCTTGGTTTTTGGGGTCAGCCATGGCAAGTTTTATGCTTCCATTATCTCGGGCAAACGCAATGACCTTTTTCTTCCGTGCAATTTTTTCGGGGACTATATGGAACACATCTTCAGGGATAGATATCTTGGACAAAGAAATGAAAGGAATCTTCATGTGATTTGCTACGGTGATGCCCAGTTTCTCATCGGTTATGATATTGAGTTGAAGAAGCGATTCCTGAAAATCTGCGTGAGCATTTTTCATAAAATCTTCCACATCTTTGAGCTTCTTATCATTTAAGACATCTATTTTCTTAAGGAGTGTTATGAGTTCTTCTTTTTGCAATAACATAAATATGGGTTTCTACAATTGAGTAATTTCTTTCATTTTCGCAACCAGTGCATCAAAATCAAAAAAGCTTTTATTGATAAAATGTTTTGCTCCCAAGTCAGTAGCGCGCTTCATATCTTGTTCCTGTCCAAGGGTAGAAAACACCAAAACGGGAATAGATTTAAGACTCGTATCTTGTGACATTTCCTCAAGTACCTCAAAACCATCTTTTTCTGGCATGATGATGTCGAGTATGAGTATGTTGGGTTTATTTGCTCTCATTTTTTCTAACGCCTCAACGCCATTTCCCGCAATTTCAACCTCGTAGCCGAGCTCTAGCAATTCTGTTGAATAAAATTTTTGAAAAAAGGTGTCGTCTTCTGCAATAAGTACTTTCATAAGGTGTGGTGATTAATCTAATTGTGTAATAAGTGCGGCCATGTCATGTTCAGGGTTACCTGCTTTTATATCTTCCAGTGAGCTTTTTATAGTATCGAGCATTGGTTTAATAACACGAGCTAGATCACGGGGAGCTGTCCTTGTTCCTTCATTAATATCTCTAAAATAAAACTCAAGTGCTTTCCCTATGGTACCTAACTGTGGATAACCCATGACCAAGCTCCTGCTTTTCATAGAATGAGACAATCTATGCAGTGTTGAGATATCTTTCTTATCTAACTCTTCATGCATTTGAGTTAGAAAGCGGTCTGCTTCTTGGAAATAGAGATCTTGATATTTTTGTAAATCTACAACCATAGATTCAGTATAGAGGAGTCACGTACTGTGAGCAAGTACTATCTTAATCCCGCTGAGCGGGATATAATAGAGCATGCCCAAGACAACCAAACAAGAACCCTTTCTACAAGCCATAGTAAACACTTCTATCATCTTAGCAAGCACAGCACTCGTTATGTTTGTGGTAGTGAATGTGATGGCGTCACAATTGGTTCCATCACTTTTTGAACGTATTGTTCATGGTGAAGAAAATGCCATTATATCGTTCTACGCCATAAGTCGCGGTAACGATTTGCACTACGAAATGTTTGACCATGTCGCCACCGATGAAACAATGTACGCCGATGATTTGTCTTCAGCTCATCGCAACAGGCAGGAACTTATTGAATATTATGAATCATTATTACAATCCAATCCGTATGCACGTGATGTGTTGTATGCGTTATCGATTCTTTATGGCCAAGAAGAAAATACAATACAAGCTGATTATTATATGAGTCAGGCACGTGTGGTTGATCCGGCAATAGGTATGTAGCCTTGTATAGGGTATAATATATTTCTGTAAATCTAGGGCCTGTGGCGCAATTGGCAGCGCGTCTGGCTGGCAGTCAGAAGGTTACGGGTTCGACCCCCGTCAGGTCCACAAATTCGATTCCCAAAAGTTTATATTCCGGCAAATTTATCTGCAGGTTTTGTTGAAGATTACAATCTGTGATGGCGAAATAAACTCGACACTCTTCAAACTTGCATGCGGAGAGCTCTGACTTAAGAAGATGAATCTGAAAATAACCTAAAAATCAGGCTCAGCGCTATAATAAAAATCACAAAGACTAATGCTTTCTGCAACAGACTGACTTGATACCTGCACCTGAATGAGTTGATGTTCAGTATCTAAACAACCCCTATCTGTAATTGTTGCGCATTGAGTGTAATATCCAGCAAGAAATTCATCAGGTTTATTTTCATTTACCCCTGCTTCATATCTAAAAATGTATGTGCCTTCTGGTAATTCCATATCAAATGTGCTTTTTCCTCCATTGCCGCTCCCTGGATATTTTTGTGTAAAAAGCTCTTTAGTTTGAATATCTTTTGCTACGATATTTCCTTGTGGTAGATGGTCTGATGGATAGCAGAGTTTACCTGAAACTGTACTTAAAATGTTACCTTCATTTCCTTCCATTTCTTGCTTCTTTAGCTTTTCTGCATATTCTTCATTTTCTTTGTCAAAACGTGCTTGAGTTTCAGCATCTGGTTCTTCAAGAGGAGGGATTGGTCTTTGTTCGGGAAAGAAGTTGCGAGCATAGAATCCACCAACCAATCCAGCAGCCAATATCACAAGACCAATCACAATATATGCAAGCATGGATTTATGAGGCGGAGGAGTGACTTCATTATTACTTTCAACAAGATCTGGGGTTTGTGGGGTGGTATTTTCTTCCATAATTTTACTATACCAGATTATATCAATTTCAAGCGGAAACAATCATTGAGATTCCCGTCTACACGGGAATGAACAAAAGGATTTAACTTGACAAATTTTACTTTTGTGCTAATAATAAAATTATGTCAGATACTACTCATA
>CALRFM010000067.1 GCA_943356515.1 Patescibacteria group bacterium | reverse complement strand
GTACAAAATAACCTTTTAGATCAAAAATAGTTGAACCACCACTTACAAGATATTAAAAATAAAGCCGGAAGTAAGGTTGACAGGCTCACTCAATCAATTTTAGCTAAGGCATTCAGAGGTGAATTATGATCAAAGTAAAAATAAATTCTCAAAAAAAAGGTCGAGATTTGGAAATCATTCTCCAGGAGTTAATGAAAAAGGTATTAAAAGAGTGGGGTTTTACTCCAATCGAAATTCGTATTCAAACATCAGGGTATCAATTTGGTAAAGATCAAATTAGTCGTTGGGTTGGCGAGTTGGATGGAACTACATACGAATTTTCATGGAGTATAGAGTCAAAAAACCGTGGACAAGTTGGGAAAATAGATGTTATCCCCAATAGTGAATTGTCCGCTAAATATGGTCAAATAGTCATATCAAGTACTCATGTTTTATTAGATACATGGTGTGTCTTTTCTCCTTTTGGAAAACTTGAAAACCATTTCTACGAACAGGTTCGTGCAGCAAATGAAAATGGATCTCAGGCATTTAGCATTATGCTATGGACAAGCGAGCAACAAATTGAGGATTTGATCGCCTGTTTTCCGCTGATCTATAAAGAAATTTATAAACAGAAACCTATAATTACGAAAAAAGTTAGAAAAGAAACACTTGAGCATTGGAAAGAACAAATAATAATTTATACAAAATTGGGGAAGAATTTCAGAGAAACCTTACGTCAATCAACAAAAGGTGTAGTCGTAATATCGGACAAATCTGTAGAAGATGTTGCAGATTCGGTTGCAAAAAGGGTAAAAAAGGAACTACATGATGCTATTATCCATAATTCAACCCAGCCTTCTCCAGCCGTTCCGTCATTTTCCGAAGATCGAGCAAATATAGCTATTGAAAAAGCAAAAATTAAGGAACAAATTGAAGAAGCAAAAGTTTTTTTGGATAGAGGGGATTTTCCTGAAGCTGTTCTTCGTTTTTCAACGATTCTGCCTGAAGTAGAAAATAAAGATGGTTTCGGAGATGAACTTGCTCGTGTATATAACAACATTGGAGTTGCCTATAATGCACAAGGGAAAATTGACGAATCTCTCAAGTATTTCCATAAGGCAGTATCAAAAAAGCCTGACTTTTTGATTGCACAAACTAATATAGCGAATGCGTACATATCAAAAGCTATTGATTTACCAAAAGATAAAGCTCAAGGGGAACTAAAAAAAGCGGAAGAGATACTAAAGTCATTGTGGGATAAGGTGCTTGAAACAAAAGAAGCGCGCGTTCTACATGCTTATTTGAGGTTGATGGAACTGCAACATAGTCCAGAAGAAGTTCTGAAATTCGTAAATGATCATGAGAAAGACGAACTGGGAACAATTTCCAAAACTAATTGCGCCCTTTCCTTTTATATAGCCTCCATTTTCTTATCGCGATATGAACTTGATAAGGCATCGCAGTATTCGGAAATTGCATTGAAACTTGATGAAGATGTAGAAACACTAACTCTACATGGTCGAGTTTTGTTGGCAAAATCTCTGAAAGATGATGTTTTGCCTCAAAGTCAGAGTTATGAGGATATTGCACCACAGTTTGGCAAAACTGAAAACTTGGAAAATGCACTCAAAGATTTTGATAAAGCAGTAAGCGTAGCCTTAGTAGAAAAGAACAAACTATTCTTTGCTGATGCTGTTCAATTAGTACGACTTACAAGAACATGGCTTAATAGAAAAGATGAACTTAATCTTCCAAAAGAAAGAGAACTGGAAATTCCTCAAAATAATATGGTTGATGCTGTTGAAGCCTTCAGAAATCGAGACTTCGAAATATCATTTGATCTACTTCAGAAAATGCCCGAGTATTTACAACTGCCGCCTTCAGAAATCCATAGATTTGCCAGAGCCTTCCTTTATAACGGAGCCGTTGAAATAGCTAGAAAGTTATTACTTCAAGTAGAGCAAGTGTTTCTCGATAAGAAAATCTTCACTTATTGGATTGATAGAAGTATGGTTGAAGTGCTCCTTCAAGATAAAAATCAAGCTATCCTATCAGCTAACAGAGCTATTGAATTTGCTGATAAGCCTGATAAAAAACAAGTTGCTTATTCTCATGCTGGTGCAGTGCTTTTACGATATGCAAGTGAAGATGGTGGCGACAGAAGCCTTGATGTTGCCTTGAGATTTGATCAAGAATTTCCCGAGTTAGGAGTACTAACTAGAATTAATTTTGAGAAAGAAAAAGAAAAACTAATCAAAATGTTTCAAGATCGTAGAAATTGGGTTGAAGATATACAAAAGAAGTACAAAGAGAATCCCATTCCTAGTTATTATCTTGAAAAGATTTTCAAAAGACCTTTTATTGCTGTATGGTCTGGTAGAGATCCACTCATGCCTATCGAATACACAATTACGTCTGAAGAATTTCATCGTGAATTAAAAGAAAATTATAGTAAGGGGAAAGTTTTCGTGTTTGACTATATTGCTCTACTCACAGTTTCAAAACTCAACTTATTGCAGGGGCTTGAAAAGTTCTTTCCCAGAATCCAGATTACTTTTAGCTTATTTCAAAAAATTCAGGAAGAGTTATTACAACAGGAAAATCCTGATCTTCGACGATTATGGGAGTTTATAAGAAGATCGAAAACCATAGAGATAGTCAAAACTGTTCCTGTTATAGAATTAAGGGGAGAAAAAATCCACGAAATCTTTGAGGAATGGGTTATAGATACACTTCGTTTAGCAAAGCAACCAAATTATGTATTTATTACTGACGACCTCAGATTTTATCGGTTCTCTAAGTCTCAGGATATAATTCCCATAAATACTTGGTATATCGTTCAGCAGAGTTTGAATAGTGGTTTGATGGATAGAGTTATGTATTCCAAAGCTATTGGCTCGCTCGCTGAATGTTTTTATACCTTTGTAGGTTTCAATGGCGATGATCTGTACCAAATCCTTGCTGATGACGACTTCAAGAAAACTATAAGGGTTTATCATCTTATTCAACAAGTCTTTCTTCCAGGGTCAAATCCAAAAAGTTTTACTCAGGTATTTGTTCATTTTATGTCAAAATTATGGCGATCTGGTGCTTTATCAGAGGGCAAAGTATTATGGCTTTCTTACCTTACTAACATCTTTACTGACATTGCAATCCATATTGTAAAATCCGGGGAACCAGAAAAAACTTTAGGAGAAATTGCCTCTGATTTCGGTATGATGTGGAATGTAGCGCTAAGTTCAGGAAGGAAAGATGACCTTCTTATTCTACAAAGAGATCTGGATAAAATACTTGAAAATCAATCTTATTCTCAAATTAAAAAGGAAATTGAAGAAAGAATTAAAGAAATTCTTAAGAAGTAACGAAAAATAAACTGAAACCAACACAACCGCAAAAACGTTCTTAGGGTTTACCACCTTCTGAAAAGTCTTGTCGAGGAAGTAACGGTTGAAGAACACTCCACTGTTGATCTGATAATTTTCTGACATACCTATCAAACTACTACTCGGAGGCTCTGTTCGTCAAGTTATGAAACGAGTTCTAGATCACGGATATGAAGACAATATTTAAAAAACCTATATATGAATAGGGGAGTTCTTGGAGTCCATAAAAAAGGGGGGAAATAAATGATTTTTCCTGACTTCGCCCGTGAGAAACTCGCATCATAAATTAATCTCGAATTAATATCTATTTTAGTCTGTTTGGATGACGTAAATGGCGAAATCAGAAGGAGTTTTGCATGTCCATAAAAAGGGAGGAAAATAATTTTTCTATTACAGATATTTTTAGTTTGGTTTTTAACCCTCAATTTGTCTAGCATAAGAGATATCCATAATATATTCGATTGACATTGATCTACCAGTACCAATATGCACACAATGCGCTTTTGCCGAGATATATGTTGAAGCCGACATTAACAGAGAAATAACAAAGCTCATTGAAGCTAAGCTGAAGTCTCATTTTTACATAAAGACATAAAACCCTGAAAATTTGTGCCACACTTCAGAGGGGGTCTTACCTTCCTCGGAAGTTTTGAAATTTTTGGTGTACGCCCCTTCGAAAATAAAGATTTTCATGAAGCCTCAAAATATCATTTGCATTTTCCTTTCTAAGCTGGTATATTTAGGGATAAATAAGAGCCGAAAACTGACCGTATGGCAAGCTGTCCAAGGCAACTTGGAATAGGTTCCTCCACCCCTTAGTGGGTGGTTTTTTTTAGATCAAACTTCAATAAGGATACTTGCTTCTTTTCCCTTAATAAAAAGTTCCTTTATTTTGCCGGTTTGTCCATCGGCTATATCTCTCATAAAGCCGGCAATTGCGTCAGCAAGGCGAATAAGTGCGTTACTTTCATCCTTTGATACACCCTGCACTTTATGAGTGGGAATGCCTAAATGGCGAAGCATTGCACCATAGTCATGTCGTTTTGTTTTTGCCAACCCATCAACATAAATGAGTGTCGTAAATTGATTAGAGGGTTTATGCCACTTTATAGCATGGCTAATTCCTTCAATAGTTGCAGTGTCGTATAGTTTTATTTTCTTAAATATTTCGTAACGTAGTTTTCCTTTGAAGCGCTTATCTGAAAAAATATAGGAAAGATATTCAAGACGACTTTTATATGAGGATTTTCTCCATTTCACTTTCCTTTTTTTAGATTGATCTTCGAACTCCTCACAAATTTCCAAAAGTTCATCTCGTTCATTTCCAGTGACAACTACTGATACAATAAAAACTTTCCCTTTGGTATCTTGGCCATTCTCGTCAACATATACATACAGTTTTTTCATATCAGTCATTGTAGCAGAACTGATTGTGGCTGCGAAAGGATAATCTTACCTAACCGATCTCTTTCGACTATTCTTCGTGCCTTTCTCGGAGAGGGTAGGGGAATAGTCAGCTCAAATGGTAGAAAAGTTCGTGCTGTGTTCCTACTATTCCGATAGATAGATTCATGCTGTATAGTATACCAACTGGCTGCCGGTATTTTTCAGAATTTTCAATCAAATACGGTAAAAGCCTTTTCCAGAGCCCTACTCACCGTATAATACGGTGACCATTAAAAATACGGTGGTTTGATAAACCATACCCTTCAAATCGATCCAGAAGGCCCTTTTTTACGGTGGAAATACGGTTGACTCTAAAATACCCATAAATAGGCCCTTCCAGCAGATATCCGTATTGTTCACCGCATTTTACCGTATTTTTTTCGTGTTTTGGGGGTGTGGTTATCGTTCTACCGTATTTTTAATAATACGGTGAATAACCAGTGTGTACCATTATTTTTTTACATCAATATGTTTGCTAAACTGGTACATAGATATGAGTTACAATTCTTCAAAACGCAAAAAGACGGCAACCAAAGAAAGCAGGGATACCCATGGTCGTTTTGCCCCTTCTCAATCTCCCTCATCCGTTTCACGCATCGGCTCGGCCATTGCAGACTCACTGAAAAGTAGTGCTTCCCAAAAAGATGACATCGATGCTCCCATTCTAACCGTGAGGAATCCCTTTTCTTATTTCTTTCATTGGCTTGACGATATAAAAAAATGGATCAAAAAAGATGCCGATGGAGAGATAAAAATTCATATTCCCTTTAAATGGTTTCTTGTTGGAATGATTCTCCTTCTTTCTGGTGGAGCAATTCCCGGGTACCTCCAAGGAAAAGCCGTAGAATATGCATGGTGGATTGCTCGTCCCACACCAACCCCAATTGTCATTATTGAGCCAACCCTTACCCCCGCGCCGGTACCCGTGACAAAAATGGGTACCATCAAAGCAACCTATCAAGTACCAAAAAACATGCTTCGATATGTGTTAATGCTTGAAAATGGAGAAGTTATGTTTCTTACGGTCTCCAAAAATCTTTCTCTCACCCAGTATTTGAACCAACGTGTCCTTATCACTGGTCTCTTGGATCAGACTAACAATACGCTTTTTGTATCTTCTCTCTCAGATATAGAGTTGGTTCCGTAAACTTTTCCTAAATGACCAATTAACAGCTCTTGAAAAATGACCTGTTTAAATGTATCATATACGTATGAATAATATATCTATCTCTCAATTAAAGATAAATCCTGCAAAGTTTATTGGTTTGGCTTACGACTATCCTATTGCGGTGGAAAAAAG
>CALRFM010000066.1 GCA_943356515.1 Patescibacteria group bacterium | reverse complement strand
AATACAGCAAACATATCCTCGAACCACTCAAAGAACAAACGATTCAATCGCTCATTACGCAGCGTGAGAGTGTACGAATCGAATACTACATTACTAAAATACTAACGAGAGCCGTACCTTTTGGTCTCCCTATACTCGGATGGATGCTTATAGTGATAGGTGCTTTCTTTGATAGAATATACCAGTATGTGCGGAATATTTGGATACATCGGAACTAAACAAGACGCTTCAACTTCTATTCTAGAAGGACTCAAATCTCTGGAATATCGTGGGTACGACTCATGGGGTATAGCACTACAAAAATCCGATGGAACAGTACATATAACAAAACACCCAGGGAAAATTGGGGACGCAAAAGCACCAGACATTCAATCTTCAATTGGAATTGGTCACACCCGCTGGGCAACCCATGGAGCTATATCTAGGGAAAATGCTCATCCACACACCGATTGCACAGGCGATGTCGTGCTGGTTCACAATGGTATTGTAGAAAATTTTGACAAGCTGAAAACAGAGCTTGAGGCAAAGGGTCATACGTTTAAATCTGAAACCGACTCAGAGGTTATAGCTCATCTTATAGAGGAGTTTCTTACATCATCACAAGACCTCGGTAACGTTATGAAACAAACAAAGCAAGCGATAGACGGTATGAATGCGGTGATTGTCCTTTTTCCCAAGCATCAAACGTTTTATATTATAAAAAATGGTTCACCAATAGTTATTGGAAAAGCTAGTGATGGATACTATATTGCATCAGGCGCCAGTGCTATTCTTCCCCACACAAAGGAAGTATATTTTTTGGAAGATGGGGAATCTGCCAAACTAACTACAGATGCTCTCACGATCTTTGATAAGCAGGGCCAAGAGAAGCAACCAACATTCATATCACTCCCCTACGATGCTCAAATGGCAACCAAGGGAGACTACGAATATTTTATGCTTAAAGAGATAGAAGAACAACCCACCGTCCTGCAAACAATAAGTAAGTCGGGTTATGAGGATATACAAAAAGCCGCAACACTCATAAAGAATGCACACGAAACGTACCTCATTGGTTGTGGTACTGCATCCTACGCCGCACTTGCTGGAACGTATTTATTTTCTAAAATCGCAAAGCGCCATATAAACCATTCTATTGGCTCAGAGTTTTCATACTTAGTAGATTTCCTTACCGACAAATCGCTTATTATCCCTCTTTCTCAATCTGGGGAAACCATAGATACCATATCGGCAGTAGATAGTGCCAAACAGAAAAATGCTCAGATTTTAGCTATAACCAATTCTATCGGCTCAACTTTGTATCGAAAAGCAGATACAAATATTCTGTTAAACGCCGGGCCAGAAAAAGCAGTTGCTTCAACCAAGGCATACACGGCAAAAATTGCGTACCTCTACTTACTGGCTCATGAAATGAATGGCAGCTACGATAAGGGAATAGATCATTTGGATACAGCCATCAAGGCCATTTCAACATTGATAGATAATCAAAACGACATTGAGCAGATCGTACATGGAATGAAAGATAGTACGAGCATCTTTGTTCTGGGAAGAGGATTGTCATACCCAGCAGCACTTGAATCGGCATTAAAGATAAAAGAAGTTTCCTATGTGCATGCTGAAGGATTTGCCGCAGGAGAGTTGAAACATGGCGTACTAGCACTCGTAGCAAAAGGTACCCCAATAATCCTTTTTAATCCTCATGATGAGACGTATGAAGATACCATATCGGCAGCATATGAGGTGCGGGCTCGTGGAGGGTATGTCATTGGACTGTCAGATACAAATCATGAGGCGTATGATGAGTTTATTCATATCCCAGATTGTGGTGACTGCACCGTAATACCCAATGTGGTGGTAGCTCAACTGATGGGATACTACTTGGCTTTAGCTAAAGGATTTGATCCCGATAAGCCTCGAAACTTAGCAAAGAGTGTGGTGGTAAAGTGACTCGTGTCATCACATCAGATCTTCAACAGAACCAAAGAACTGTTCGTATAACTTTTTAAATTCATTGAATTTTTTCTTAACATCTTTCTTTGCATAACGTCCTCCACCCATTTCATAATCAAATATTTTTTTATCGACACCGCCTTTTGCCAATGTATATAAGAATGAAAAAGAATATTTACCCAATATGCTCATTGTTCCATCTTTTTGAAACCTGCGCATGCTAAATACAAACACTACATCTTTCAGGTATCTCGCATTTACCCCAATTCGTTTTGCTCGCTGTACTATTTCATGATCTTCAGAAAGGTACAGAGATTCATCAAAACCGCCAATATGATGAAATACATTTCTTTCAAATATGAAATTGCCGCCGTTACTAAATGGCTTCGTGGTAAATTGTGAAAGTTCAACAGCATAATTTGAAAGTCGCACATAAACGTGTTCTGTGGGAGTATTGGTATCTGGAATAGCGGTAGGAATTACAATAAGATATTTTTCTTTATCTAAGATTGGTTTCAAAATTGAGATGAATGAATCGTCTATACGAGAATCTGCATCGATAAATAAGATATATTTTCCCTGGGCTTTTTCTGCTCCCATGTTTCGCTGAGTAGATACATTTCGTTTTTTCGATGTGAAAAATTTGACTTCGAGATTTTTGTGTCTATCGCTCACTCCGCGCGTGTTATCGTCAGACTTCCCATCAACAACAATGACCTCAAAATCTTTTTCCGTTTGCCCAGATAAATCTGAAAGTAAATGGGGAAGAAACTGCTCTTCATTCAAAGTTGGGATTACTACAGAAAGAAATGGCGGCATGAGCATAGTATAGCATTCCTTTGTCATCCTGAATTTAGTTCAGGATCTAATTCTAAAGAGTCATATACCTCAGTCCTTCTGGGAGCTCTTGGCGGAGCGATCGGCACCTACATAGGCTATCAGGTTTCAAAGAATTTTTGAAATAGTTCTCCCTTCAAGAAGGGAGTACCCGAAGTCGAGTCAGACTCGACGAAGGGGGAGGGATGTTATTTTTCAAATATTCCTCTCAAGATACGCCATTATTTCTTCTGGACTATCTGAAGAAAAACATATTTCGTCAAAAGTATAAGGAGCAAATCCCTCTGCATGCATATAGTTGATCTGATCACGAAGACCGTCCCAGAATCCATTAATATTAAGAAAGACGATAGGTTTTTTGTGCTCGTGAAGTTTCTTTTTTGCTATAACCTCAGTAATCTCATCTAATGTACCAGTTCCGCCAGGAAGAGCAAAAAAGGCATCTGAATGTTCAATAAACATCCGCTTTCGCTCAGCCACATCTTCTCCTATGAAGGTTTCATCTGCCCCTTCTTTGAGCTTGAAAGCAAATTCTTTTGAAGATATGGCGGTGATATGACCACCAATAGAATTAACAAGCTCTGACGCATCATTCATAAGTCCAGTATTTGTACCACCATACACAAATCCGTATCCTGCCTCCACCGTTAGTTTAACCAGTTCGAGCGATGGATCAGTATATTTTTTTTCTAAATCATTGGCTGACATGAAAAATGCTACTTTTTTCATATGAGTAATCTTATCATAATTAATTAATTCGTTTTATAGATCTCCCTTGGAAAGGGAGTACTCCCGACGTACGTCGGGAGGGAGGGATGTTATTTCTGGGTATTCTCCTTAATCCACTTTTCAATGATTAGTACAGCACCATCGGGATTTTTACGAATATCATGATCTAAAAATCGGATAAAACGAACTCCATGTTGTTCAAGCTCCTTTTGTCTTTTTTCATCTTCTAACTCTGAATACTCATGAACAGATCCATCTATTTCGATAGCAAGATTAAGCTCAGGGCAATAGAAATCTACAATATAGTTGAGAAGTGATTTTTGTCGAAGAAAGACGTATCCTTTAACTTTCTTTTTCTGAATACATTTCCATAATAGTATTTCAGATAACGTACTGCTGTTCCTCATCTCTTTAGCAAGTTTCCTGAGATTTGGGTTGTAGGGGATTGGCTTCATTCAATTAGTTTAATACATCCCCTGCCCTAACGGGCACCCCCTTCTGTCAGCCAAAGGCTGATCCGCCTCTGGCGGAAAGGGGGACCTACTTTAATTCGGATAATGGCACTTCTTGTATTTCTTCCCACTGCCACAGTGACACGGATCATTGCGACCAATCTTATTATGAAATGGTTCGATAGATGATGATGGTTGAGGTTTGGCTGGTTGCTTATCAGATTGTGCAGCAAACGGATTCACGGCACTTGCTGCTTGAAACTGCATGGGTTTATGGTTATGTTCATGGGAATGCTCATCCTCTGGTTTTCTCTCTTCGATTTGCACGCTCATAGTTCGACGAACTGCTTCAAAATTGATCTCTGAGAGTAACTTTTCAAACATCTTAAATGCCTCATTTTTGTATTCTACCAAGGGATCAAGCTGAGCATATCCACGTAAATTGATGCCTTGGCGCAGGTCATCTATTGCCGTAAGGTGCTGGGTCCAGAAGGTATCGATGGTCGAAAGAAAGAGTGAACGCACTACATGGTGCCAGGTTTTTTGTCCGACTTTCTTTTCTTGTGCATGATATTTTTTAAATGCTTCAGAACGAAGATATTCTTCTAAATTCATCTCATCTGCTTTAGTGGTAAGTCTTCCTATTTTGTCTGCAGCTTTTATATCGAGAAGTGTAGATACATCTTTAGAAAACTGTTCGACCATAGTTTCGTCTGTTTCGCCCAGTGCCATAAAACTAGCACTCATTGCCATTATTTCTTCATCAATGATATTGAAAACAGTTTTTTCAAATTCTTTCGGTTCAGTATCTGGTTGAGTTAAAATGTTGCGTCGTAACGCATAAACAATATCTCGTTGTCTGGTGAGAACGTCATCATAATCTACCAAATGTTTTCGGGTATCGAAGTTAAATCCTTCAACCTTTACCTGCGCTTGTTCAATGGCTTTTGATACCATTCCATGACTCAAGGGCTGATCTTCAGGAAATTTAAGCATGGTCATCATCTTAGATATTTGCTCGCCGCCAAATATACGCATGACATCGTCTTCCAAAGATACATAAAATCGTGTCTCGCCGGGGTCGCCCTGACGGCCAGACCTTCCTCTGAGCTGATTGTCTATCCGTCGCGACTCGTGTCGTTCAGTACCAATTACATACAGTCCGCCAAGTTTTACCACTTCATCATGCTCTGCCTGCCAATGAGCTGAGTCACGCACCTCGCCTCCCAATACAATATCTACGCCTCGGCCTGCCATATTCGTAGCCACGGTTACTGCATGTTTTTTACCCGCTTGTGATATGATCTTTGCTTCTTGCACGTGATTTTTAGCATTCAAAACTTCATGCTTTACTCCTTTTTCGTGAAGGATACGAGACAGGAGTTCGTTTTTATCTATGGATGTGGTGCCGATAAGAACCGGTCGACCCGCCTTATATTGTTCTGCTACATCTTGTGCTATGGCATTGTATTTCCCCTTCATGGTTTTATATATCAAATCTGCGTGATCTTTACGGGCAAGCTCTCTGTGAGTTGGCACTACTAACACGTCGGTATTATAAATTTTGTTAAATTCTTCCGCTTCTGTTGCGGCAGTCCCCGTCATGCCAGCAAGTTTGTCATACATACGGAAATAATTCTGAAGAGATACCGTGGCAAGTGTGCGAGATTCTTGTTTTATGGCAACCCCTTCTTTTGCTTCAATTGCTTGATGAAGCCCTTCAGAAAATCGTCTTCCTTCCAAAAGTCGTCCCGTAAATTCGTCTACAATAATGACTTCTCCGTTTCTTACAATATACTCTTTGTCATTTTGAAAAAGCGTATTTGCTTTGAGCGCTGCTTCAATATGAAAGAGTGTTTCGAAATCTTTTTCATATATATTATCTACCCCTAAGATTGATTCAATATGTTCGATTCCTTTTTCTGTTAAGTGGGCAGTATGAAGCTTTTCATCGATGATGTAATCTTGCTCTACGGTAAGTTGTGTTACTATTTTTGCGTAATCATAATACTTGGACACATCTTGCTCAAATGGAGCAGAAATGATGTGCGGGGTACGCGCTTCATCAATAAGTACCGAATCGGCCTCATCTACAATGGCAAAATAAAAGCCTCGTTGCACTCTGTTTTGTGGATGCTGCGCCATATTGTCGCGAAGATAATCGAATCCAAATTCTGAATTAATGCCGTAGGTT
>CALRFM010000065.1 GCA_943356515.1 Patescibacteria group bacterium | reverse complement strand
ATATGAATGAGTATTATCACTCAAACCGATCAATCTTGGCAATATCGGGTGGCATAGAAAATCATTTGGATACATTGCAATCAAAAATTGAGAGTACCTTTGGTGGGTGGAAAATGGGATCTTACATTACTCGAAAGCATAGTACATTAACACAATCAAAACCTCAGATTCATATGCACACCAAAAAGACTGAGCAGTCTCATGTGTGTTTAGGATTTACGGCGTTTAGTTATAACGATAAGCGTAGATATATCCTCAGTGTGCTATCTGCTCTATTGGGCGGCGGTATGTCGTCTCGTATGTTTATGCAAGTTCGTGAGCGTTTGGGGCTTTGCTATTATATTTCTACTGGTCAAGAATTGTATGAAGATATCGGTCATATAGTAACCCAAGCTGGAGTAAAGAACGATATAACTACCATGAAGAAAGCATTGCGAGCAATGTATGTGGAATATATGTCTTTGGCACATGGGCAAGTGACTGCGGAAGAACTTACTCGAGCAAAAGAGCTCATGAAGGGTAGGCTTATATTGTCTCTTGAAGATTCTCACAGTGTAGCCTCTTTTATAGCTGGACAGGTACTTGCAAGAGGGGAGTATCTGACTCCAGAGCAAGTACTTAAAAACATCGATAAGGTTACTGCAGAAGATATAACAAATGTTGCAAAAGAACTTTTTACACCTGAACATATGACCATAGCTGCGATAGGTCCTCACACTTCTAAAGATATCAGCATAGCTGATGTGATATCATAACAATATGCTTATTCTTATCTGGCTCTTTTTTATTGGTTTAATTTTTGGATCCTTCTTAAACGTTTTAGCTGATAGATTACCCAGAGGTGAAACTATTCTCGGACGGAGCAAATGTGAATCATGCAAGCATGAGTTGGCATGGCACGACCTTGTTCCCATTATTTCATTCACCTTACTAAAGGGCAAATGTGGTTATTGTAGTAAGCCGTTTTCTTCTGAATATATATTTGCTGAAATAGGTACGGGCATGATGTTTGTACTAACGTGGTATTTATCACAACTGAACCATTTTCAGCCTGTTCAATCTATTGTATTGCTCGGGGTAACATCAACCCTTATCGTTATGTTCCTAGCAGATATGCGGTATAAAATAATACCCGATAGCATGCAAGTTGTATTTGGATTCTTGGCTGTATTGATACATTCACTCGCTTTTATACGTGGAGACATAGAGATATCAGTATATCTACAGCAGTTTGGTCGCATGCTTTTGGATGGAGTTATGGTTATGGCTCCATTACTGCTCATCTTTCTTATTACTAAAGGGAAAGGCATGGGTTTTGGTGATGTGAAATATAGTTTTGTAGTGGGACTTCTGCTTGGAATGTGGAATGGATTTATTGCATTATATATATCTTTTGTATTAGGAGGGGTGGTCGGTGCATATTTATTATTTATTAAAAAGATGGATCGCAAAAAAGCCATTCCCTTTGGTCCCTATCTGTTTATCGGTACCTATATTATGTACTTTTTTGAGACTGATATCATCCTTCTTATTCAAAAACTCTACGGGTTATCCCCTTGACAAGCATTGATTACAGGATTATAATACTGCAAATGAGCATTATTAAAAGGACTATACAGGATCAAGTTGAACAAGATTTGGGGCACGGGAAGATAGTGGTCATATATGGTCCAAGACAAATTGGCAAGACCACTCTTGTCAAACACATTCAAAATAAGTATCCGAACTCAATTTACTACAACTGTGATGAACCCGATATTGCCCAAAAATTCCAG
The DNA here is from genome assembly GCA_943356515.1 of Patescibacteria group bacterium. Taxonomy (GTDB): domain Bacteria; phylum Patescibacteriota; class Microgenomatia; order UBA1406; family GWC2-37-13; genus UBA1450. The sequence goes on along the minus strand of CALRFM010000065.1, from coordinate 4,431 downwards.
AACAAGACTTCAACAGAGCTCAAAACTCTTATTGGAAGTTCTGAACTCATGATTATAGACGAGGCACAGAGAGTCAAAAATATCGGATTAAGTCTCAAGCTGATCATAGACAATTTTCCAGATTTGAAGATTATTGCAACAGGATCATCGTCATTCGATTTAGCCAATGATATCAGCGAGCCGTTAACTGGCAGAATGATAGATTATCAACTATCTCCTTTTACCATGCAGGAACTTTCACAAATATACTCACCTCTTGAGCTTTCACGTATGAAAGATTGGTTTTTAATTTATGGCACATACCCTGATGTAGTGCTCAATAAACATGATGCTGCGGGTATCATTTCACGCATAACCAATAATTATCTATATAAAGATATCTTATTGTTTCAAGAACTTCGAAACGAAGAAAAAATATATAGATTACTTCAGGCATTAGCTCTTCAAATAGGACAGGAAGTTTCGTATACCGAACTTGCTCGATTGGTTGGAATTGACCAGAAAACAATCTCTAAATACATACAGATTCTAGAAAAAGCATTCGTCATATTTCGACTACCTCCATTATTTCGAAATCCAAGAAAAGAAATATCAAAATCCCGGAAAATATACTTTTATGACAATGGCGTCCGTAATGCATTGGTAAATAACTTTAACGATGCCCCGTTGAGGAATGATATTGGTAATTTGTTTGAACAGTTTATCATTGCACAAAGAATTGCAACGAAAAGCAATAGTCGTGCTCTTATGCAGACGTATTTCTGGAGGACAAAATATCACAGTGAGATTGACTATATAGAAGAAAAAGGAGGCAAACTCAATGGATTTGAGATTAAGTTTGGAAAAAAAATACCAAAAGAACCAAAACCATGGAATACGCTCTATAAAAATTCTACATTTGGAGTTGTCAATTCACAAAATTGGCAGAAATTTTTGAATGTATGTTAAAATAGCTTATTACTTATTTTTTATCGAAAACTATGAAAGAACAGACACTCGTTATCTTTAAACCAGATTCAGTTGCGCGCGGATTAGTTGGCACTATTACTTCTCGTTTTGAAAAAGTTGGCCTGAAAATCGTTGCTGCTAAAATGATGATGGTAAACCGTGAACTTGCAGACAAGCATTACCCGGCTAGTCGTGAAGCTTTCATAAATGGTATGGGCGGTAAAACATTAGAAAATTATCAAGACATGGGTATTGATCCTGTAAAAGAGGTAGGAAGTGCTGACCCACATGAAATAGGGCTTAAAATTCGTGAATGGTTGGTAGATATGATCACTGCAGCTCCAGTGCTTGCCGTTGTTCTTGAAGGTCCTCATGCCGTAGAACTGGTGCGTAAGATGGTAGGTCATACTCTTCCCTTAAAGTCTGCACCAGGAACTATACGCGGCGACTATTCATTTGATTCATCATATTTAGCAAACGTTGGAAAACGACCAATCAAAAACTTACTGCATGCATCGGGGCAGCTTGATGAAGCTAAATACGAAGTAGATCTATGGTTTAATTCAGATGAGATCGTGTCTTACGAGCGAGTAGAAGAAGACATAATGAGGTAATATAGTGGGGAGCCCCTGTAGTTAAACGGATATAACAGTCCCGTCCTAAGGGATAGTTCGGGGTTCGACTCCTCGTGGGGGCACATATATGTCAAAACACAACTCTGACTACTATCGCATATTACTCCTTCGCACAATGGGGAACTTTCTTATTCTCTCATCTCTTTTCATGATCGGAAAGACGTTCTATCAACCCATTCGTGAAGAAGTGCGTTATTTTATAAACGAACGTGCAGAAAAAGAGTATGTGGTTGCTTCAACCCAAGAGGAAGGTCAAATCATCATTGAGCGCGATTTTTCTCCGTCCGTGCAAGGTGGGTCACTCAAGCAAGCAAAAGACAAGCAAAACGTAGAAGTCATGGTTCCGGTAGATCCACAGTTTAGTTTGGTTATTCCAAAAATCGGTGCCAATGCGCCGGTGATTCCGAATATAAATGCTGCCGAAAAAGATGAATACCTACAAGCACTTCAGTCAGGTGTAGCCCATGCACAAGGAACAGCATTCCCTGGCGAGGGCGGGCATATGTTCCTATTTGCCCATTCAACCGATTATATTTGGAATGTGGGTACCTACAATGCCGTGTTTTATCTTCTCTATAAACTAGACGAAGGAGACGAAGTAAATCTATTTTATAAAGGTCAACGGTTTACGTACCGAGTGACTGGAAAGCAGATCATAGATCCATCTGAAGTAGAGTACCTTACTCGCAAGACAGATTCTGAATTTCTTACGCTTCAAACCTGTTGGCCACCAGGTACTACTGCAAAACGCCAGCTTATTTTTGCAGAAAGAGTGTCGGATTTGTGAGATCTTGTCATCCAGACCCCGACTTTACGTCGGGGGAAGGATCCATAATACATGGATTCTTCGCTGTCGCTCAGAATGACATGATTCGAGGACTGGATTCTTCGGTCGTCGCCACGTCAAACGTGGCTCCTACTCTGAATGACATGATTCTTTGTCATCCAGACCCCGAGTACTCGGGGGAAGGATCCAGGAAAATTATGAAAGAATATTACATCTATATATTAGCTAGTAAGAAAAATGGAACTCTTTATATAGGGGTTACTTCAAACCTTGCACGAAGGGTCTGGCAACATAAAAACGAAGTAGCTTCAGGATTTACATCTGAATACAAGATACATAATCTCGTATATTTCGAACAATATAAAGATATCAATGATGCTATCAGGCGTGAGAAATATCTGAAAGGGAAGAGTAGGAAGTATAAGCTAGAATTAATTGAGAAAGATAATTCAAACTGGTTAGATCTTTATGACAGTATCAAGTAACTGGATTCTTCGGTCGTCACCACGTCAGACGTGGCTCCTACTCTGAATGACAGAGAGTTTATCTAATCCCCACTGAATATAAGTCTCCATATTTATTTAACTTAGGATTGAGATTAATGACTACAATCAAGTTCCAATCGGGAGATATACCAAAGAAGGCAGGATCGTATGGCCCTGCATAAACGATTTCTTTATTTGAGCCATCATACTGTATCATAACAATATTATTATCTTCTTGAACAGCCACATAATCTGATGTCGGATACCATATAACGGTTGCTTGATTTAAAGGATCTATAGGTAAGCGGAAGTTTTTGTCTTCTTTTTTATCATAAATATACATGGTGCCTGCTTGTACACTTCGTTCTTCTGGTGTCTGATTGGCCCCAATAAGAGGCGGATCAATAACTAAAGGCAAAGTAGCATCTTCTTGCGCAATATACATGACCTTCTTTTCATCTGGTGAAAGCGCAATGATACGGAATGAATCTGAGGCAATCTTTTCAAGTTCTGGCGGGAGTGTTTCTATAATCTTTACAATTTCAGTTTCCTTCTCTTCTTGCCAAGCAGCCACAATATTATCTCGCGATGAGGTTACATCTACTAACTCTGTATTCTCTTGATCTAATGCAATAAGGTATGAAATCGTTGTTTCGTCTTCCCGTATAAAGGTAAGAATGCTTTGGCGGTGATTTGGTGCAAAGTCGGCGGTAGCAGTAACCATGTCTACATCAATAGGAAGAAGTGCTGCGGTAAGGAGGAGTTTAAGCGGTGGAAATATGACTGCGGGTCTGTTGGATGGTTCAAACAAATAGATGCCATCTTTTTCTGCATCACCTGTTTGGCTTACCAAAACAAGCTTATCGGTATTCTCTATGGGTAATACCACATTAACACCCAAGTTGGTGAGGGGAGTGAGCGAAGGGTTTTTAGAAAAAAGAATAGCATTCAAGCTCATCACAATTTCGCCTTTGAGCGAAATATTCTTTCTCCAACTGGTGTACCCTTCTTTTCGAACCTCAATGGTATATTGACCGTAAGGGAGGGTTAAGTTCTCATCAGTGGCTCCAACAAGCTCTTTATCAAGAAAGACCGATGCTGGTTTAGGGTCAGACGTTACCGAGAGGATGCCAGTAGATGAGATGGTCCGTTCATCAATATTAAAGCGGTATCCGCGTGCATAAGCTATGATACCCATCAAAACAAGAATGAATATGGTGCCGATAATAATGCGGGGGATGATATTTTTGGTAGTGTCGATTATTATTTTCATGGTTTAGTGTGTTTAGTCTGCCTTCTTATTATACAATAGGAACTACATATATGTTTTTTCGAAAAAAGATAGGGATAGATTTGGGGACAGCAAACACACTCGTATATGTTGCTGGAAAAGGAATAGTACTCAATGAGCCTACTGTGGTGGCTTATTCCAAAGAAGATAAGACGGTGCTTGCGGTAGGCGAAGATGCTCGGGAGATGCTCGGACGCACACCAGGATCAATCATTGCAGCCCGACCCATGAAAGAGGGCGTAATAGCAGATTTCACCACAACTTCAGCAATGATTACATATTACT
>CALRFM010000064.1 GCA_943356515.1 Patescibacteria group bacterium | reverse complement strand
CTGGAAATGCCTTAAGGCCACATCTGTATTTTATGGTAGTTAAAGACAAAAATAACGACGGAAACTTTGAAGACAATATTCCTGACGGGCTGGTAGACCCATTTGGCTGGCGCTCATCCACTCCCGATCCGTGGGAATCATACATCTTTACCCAAAATGGCGTTACTAAAACAGGTGCTAAAAGTTATTATTTATGGGAGGGTCTCGATCGACTTCAAGCGCGATCCACTCTTCATAAGAATGATACAGGCTACAACTTGAACGTAAATGATTTTCGAGTCGCATTTCCAAAATTTGCTGTAAATACAGATACACTTATTCAAACTCACCTCCAACAACCCATTGCATATCAAAACACCCTCTATTCTATTGGTCCCTCAATGATTGCCTATGCATATAACGAGCATGGTGACAAGATCACTCAATTTAGTAAAGCATGGGATTTGAGTGTTACGTTTGGTACATCCGACATTGAAAGATATTTTCCCAGCACGCTATCATTTTATTCTCATCAAGAAAATAGCTTAGTATGGGAGAAAGAAACAACAACAATAGATTTTATAAATGGCACTGCCAAAGCCTCACTTGACCATATGACCGAATTTGCCCTTATGGGAGAAAAGCTCGATAATCAAGCCCCCATAACCACTGCGAGTATTTTAGGAACGCTCCATGCAAGTGGCGTTTATACTTCAGATATTTCAATAACGCTCACTGCTGTAGACGGCCCTAGTGTTTATAGTCAGGGCGTAGATTATCTGTTATATAAAATCGGCTCAACTGATTGGGTAACATATGTTGCACCTTTCAAACTATCGGGAGCAGGTTCATATCTTCTCTCATATTTTGCTGTAGATAAAGATGACAATGGAGAAAAAATAAATACTCAAACACTCACTATAGATTTCACCCCACTTACTCCCACATCGACACCGACTCCTACCAATACGCCCACGCCATCCAATACGCCAACTCCGAGAACGGTATATTCTCTCCCTATTGTTCCCTATCTTTCAAGTACTCCTACTCCAACTCTTACACCAAGTCCCACGACTACTTTTGTAACACAGTCTTATGGGCTTCCGCCGCCAGATTTATCTGATAGAAAAACACATGTAAAAGCCCCAACAGTACTCAGTGCATTTTCAAATAACAATGTGCGCGGTGCGCAAGATGAGAACACTCCATCTGAAAGCGCCTCTTGGATCATAGTCGGTGGCATATTACTATTACTCATTTTCGTAATTTCCACCAAGCTCCTCCACCCAGCACAGAGCTAGGAACTAAGATACCCAACAATGTTTTAAGAAGTGGCCAGAATTGGTTTGCGTCTTTTGGGTTGGTATGCTGAGCTCCAAGAATCTGGGGATTTATAGTTGCTTGGTGGGTGGGAGAGGGCCGCTTTTTCATATGAGTAATGGTTGGTGATGGGAATGATGTAAGGCGTTTATTGTGAATTAATTTCACTGTAGGAGTTGGAGTTGCGCTCAGCACAATGAGGCTGGGAGTGGGGGTCGAGATGGAAGTGGGAGTAGAAGTGGGAGTAGGTGATGGGAAGGGCGTAGGAGTGAGAGTCGCAGTGAGTGAAGGAGTTGGAATTGGAGTGGAGGTTAGTGATGAATAATCGATAGTAAAGGCCAGGGTTTTTGCTGCTTCTTTATTGTGGTCGTTGTCTTGTGAAAAATACATAATAGAGTGTGTGCCTTGATCATATACTGTGATAGGTGTCAAATATTCCTCCCAATCAGCTTCATTTAATGTATAGAGCGTATACGCTATACCGAGTGAATGCTTTGTTGGTTGATCTGAAGTAGTGATTGTTAGTTTTACTTCCGATGTGTATGCGCCATTTATATCAGTGCTTCCCGATATATCTGAGGTTGTAACGGGGGCAACCGCATCTAACTTTTCTCCCATAAGGGCAAATTCCGTCATGTGATCTACCGAGGTATGCCCTTGGCCCGTGACAAAGTCCATGATCGTCTCTTCCATAAGCCATACATCTGAACCTTCTGTGCGAGAATAAATGCTTAGAGATGCGAGATCGAATCGCTCAATATCTATTGAGTTGAATTTTATAAACAAATTCCACAGTTTGTTAAACGTGCTTATTTGCTGCTCCAAGCCATCTTCAACCGTGGCGCGAATGATATTGCCTACTGAGTAAAGGTTATTAGATTGTTCTGGTGGCTGAAGTTGCACTTCGAGTATGGTATCTGCAAGCACCGCATTTTGGGGAAAATCCAGGGTATATTTATTCAAAAATACTTTTTTACCACCTGCGCCCAGTGTGGAAGATGTATAAAACGAATTCTTTTCTCCCCATAGGTAATAGCTTGGTGGGCCACCATATTCTTCCCATGGATCTGGCTCAAATGAACGCCAACCAAATGGGTCTACCAGCCCGTCAGGAATATTATCTTCAAAATTTCCATCGCCATTTTTATCTTTTATAACCATAAAATGGATGTGTGGGCCATCAGAATTGCCGGTAGATCCTACGAGACCAATCTGTTGTCCCTGAGTTACTTGTGCGCTCGTTTTGGTTATCAATCCATCAGGTAGTAAGTGGTAATAGCGAGTCTGATAGCCATTTCCGTGATTTATAAGTATGGCATTACCCTGGGCTGTGCCATATGAGTATGTTGCTACCCCATCTGCTGCCGCAAGCACCGGATCGCCCAAACGAGCTTCGGCAGGTGCTCCCCAGTCGTAACCATCATGAGATGAATAAAATATACGTTGATCTCTATTTGAGCTACTGTAAGGAACTACTGATTTAAGTGCTTCGATTGGCTCCGATAAACCACTACTTAATAAAGGATACTCATGATCAAAATATGAATTGATTCGTAGTGCGGCATCTTGAAAGCTCAAACCTGCAGTTTCATAATCCCATGGCAAACGCAAGAATGGCACCGGCACATCTGCACTATCGTCAAAATGCACTAAGTATAAATTGCCAATATCTGCGTAATCGTAGTATTTTCCATCGATTTTTGTGGCATGACCGCATCGTTCTTTTCGATACCCAACGGAAAGATTGATATAACCCACACTCTGACCAGTAGTTATAAATTTAGAAATAATTATGGGAGGAATTTCTCTATCTGCGCAATTACCCGCATATTCAAAGTAGCCGCCACTTGGATATGTGCCATATATATGCATTGAATTAAAGAACGTCACAGAGCCCGTACCATCTGGTGTGGAACTGAGGACCAACTTTCCGGCAGTATAAGGTATCTGGATGTTGGTATTGAAATAGGCATTACTAAGACGTGGATTTCCTTGAAAATGTTTGGCTTCATGAAGTAGTATTGATTTGATGTTTACCGCCTGCGCCGCCTGAATATGGGCTGGGAAGATGATTATACATATTAAAATGATTATTATGTTATATACCATTACATTACACAGAGTAAGTGAGCAATCACCAGTTTTCAAGATGCAAATATATAAGAATACGTATCTTATATGCAATGTGTAATTACTTATGCTATATCTTTGTAGAAATCACATCGATAATAAGATATCTTATATATATGAGTAAAAAATCTTACGGAAACAAGCTCGTACTTGTTATATTTGCATTCTTATTGGCAGGAATGTATATAGTTCTATTTAAACAATTAGCAACACTTAAATACGTAAATCCATCCTCATCTGCTATTGAGCGCACAAATACGTACAGATCAAATATTCTCGAAATGTCCGTTACAGTTTCTGATGGATTTGAAGTTGAAGAAAGTGGAAACTTCATCACGCTCACATCAGATGAGGGCACGATCCATATTGACAGAATCTCAACCAATGAGAACAGCATACGTGCTTATGTTCAAAAACTAAGAGAAAAGAATAACATTAATGTTCAAGAGCATAAGGCACAATATTTTAGGAATGTAGAAGTGTTAGAAACAATGATTGAAGATTCAGATTTGACCTATTTTCTCAGTCCAAAATTAGGAAGAATATTCTCTCTCTCCACAACCTCTCCAGAGCTCTATGACGATCTGGAAAAGATTGTTCAGTCTTTTGAATATTTAGGAGAGTAATTCCTCACCTCCGAGGTTAAAAATTGGCGACTTTCTTTTTTATCAAGATCCAAATGAAAGTTAACATTAATTACAAAAAATACAGCAGGTTTATCTTCCCAACCTTGGCAATCTTCAGCATTACACTATCTATATTAACCCTGTGGCAAGTCAGTGTTGGTGGAGCAAGGCGAAGAAATTGAGACTATATACACAGGGGACTACAGACTCTCATACTTGGAATGGCTCGATGAGCGTGAGTTAGTGGTTTATCGCTCATGTGGAACCGAATGCATGGCAGCTTATATAATTGATATAAAAACAAAAGAGCAGCAGGATTTGTTTCTTGGAGCTGGATATTTGTGGTCACCAAACAAAGAATATGTTGCAGCCCAACATTATAGTTATAAATATGGTATTTTTATAGCAAAGCGTGGCAATGAATATGGACAGACCGTCTTCGAATTAAGGAGGGAGCATCCTGAATTTGGCAGTGGGCTGATTGATCAAACGATTATCGCATGGTCACAGGGTTCATCAAAAGTAGCGATAATTCTTCGCAAACAAGACGAAGAAAAGCTTGAGTTGCTCGTATATGACGTGCAAGAACATTTTGCATTACTACATCAGTGGGATTTGGTAGGAACTGACGTATCAAACTTGGCTTGGTCAGATCCAGATGTTATTTCCTGGACTGAAGATGGCAAAAGTAAAAAAATTCAATGGTAATTTTTCTCTCTATTACCCCTTCTTCACAGGCACGACTTTAGCATCACCCTCTAAGTTTAGTACATTCACCAAATCTCCCGTGGTTGGAATGATGTACTTGGTATTATTTTTTAATACCTGCTCAGATACTCGAAGCCGTTCCCAAGCTTGTGCTTTTGTATCAAAATACTTGTTTGCTGCTTCTGCTATTCGTTGTATTGCTCCCGCTTCAGCGTCTGCGCGGAGTATTTTTGCTTGAGCATCGCCTTCTGCTTTTAATATTTCAGCAGATTTTTTTCCATCCGCCTCAAGAATTTCGCTCTGCTTAATTCCTTCTGATTGAAGAATCGATGCTCGTTTTTCCCGCTCTGCTTTCATCTGCAGACTCATTGCTTCAGTAATCTCTGGTGGCGGATCGATTTTTTGTACCTCAACACGGGTTACTTTGACGCCCCAGCCATTGGTTGCTTCATCGAGCACTAATCGAAGATTAGTATTTATATGGTCTCTGGCAGTGAGTGTTTCATCCAATGTCTTGTCTCCAACAATATTTCGAAGATTTGTTTGTGCAAGTGTTGTAGCTGCATTGCCAAAGTCTTCTACTTCAAACTCGGCTTTTACTGGATCAACGATTTTGTAATATATGACAGCGTCCACAATTACCGAAACGTTGTCTTTTGTGATCACTTTTTGTGGCTCTACATTTATGACTCTTTCTCTCATATCAACCTTTATCATCGTCTCAATATAAGGCATGACCAAGTTGAGCCCTGGATCAGCAAGATTTTTATATTTACCAAGTCGAAGGACGATGCCACGTTCTTGTTGCTGAACAATTTTGACAGATGCAAACAGCGTAACTATTGAAAGAATAAAAAGGACGATTAAAAATTCCATATATTGTAATTAATTTATAAAAATATTGTTGTCATGCTGAATTCATTTCAGCATCTTTAAGATCCTTAACCAAGTTCAGGATGACACATGCTCTATTCTACCGTTACCGTAACGCCACTAATTGATTCAATAGTCACAGTATCTGATAATTTATGAGATTTCCCAGATGTAGCACGCCAAACTTCCCCATCTATCTTTACTTGTCCGTATTCTTGAGCGGGAATAGTTGCCACAACTTTTGCTTGTTTGCCGATGATACCTTCTGAATTGGTTGCTTTTGTGGTTATATGAAGAGCGTTTTTTATACGACTTCGACCAAAGAGAATATAGCCCAGAATAAGTGCAATGATCGCAATAATACCCAATATAATAAGTGTCGTAAACTGGTTTAGATTGTCAAACATGAAAATATTATACCATGAAGCATTTGTTTGGATTGCTTTTTCCTTTTATTATTTTATAATGAATTTATTAGTTTCAGATTTTCTCTATGAAACATTTTTTGTCATTGCTTCAACTTCGTAAATGCATAGCAACTGTTTTGATAGCTATGTTCATTTTCAACCCGCTACTCGTTTTTGCTGAAGAATCTTTGGTACCAATTTCCCCAACCGGGGACATATCAAATAGTG
>CALRFM010000063.1 GCA_943356515.1 Patescibacteria group bacterium | reverse complement strand
TATCTATTGGTAGGTCATTTAACTATGGAAGAACTACTCACACTTAAAGAAGCTGCTCAAATACTCAAAGTTCACCCAAATACACTCAGGTTGTGGGACAATAAGGGTGTGCTTCCTGCGATACGGATAGGAATAAAAAAGGCGAGAAGATATAAAAAAGAAGATATTGAAAATTTCATCAACAAAAAAAGTAAATGACTATGGCAAACGATATTTTGCAGAACTATATCAACTCAGTTTCCACTAAATATGCTCATGAGGAAACGAGTGAAATGGGATATCGAACTGACTTTGAACTTTTATTAAAAGGTGTCTTTGAATCAATAAATGTTTCTCGTTTTGATCATGATGCTCGAGCAAAACAGGGCAATAAGCCTGATTTTGTGGTGCTCAAGAATGATGTGCCAATCCTGTATATCGAAACAAAGGATATTGGTGTATCGCTGGATAAGATCGAAAAATCCGAACAAATGTCACGATATTTCGGTTATGCCAATTTGGCCTTAACTGATTACGTTGAGTTTCGCTTCTATCGAAATGGTATAGCCTATGGTGAACCGATCAAAATTGCTGAATATAACAAAAGCACTCGGGCAGTCAGCGCGTTTCCAAACAATTTTGAATATCTAGCTAAAACACTCATAGATTTCACCCAATCACATCGAGAGCCAATTAAGTCAGGAAAGCATCTTGCCAAGATTATGGGAGGGAAAGGGCAACGTATCAGAGATAATATCAAAGATATTTTAGCCTCAGAATCAGGTAGAAAAACTGAGTTGATGAATGTGTATGAAACTCTCAAGAGATTGTTGGTTCATGATCTCACACCAGATTCTTTCGCAGATATGTATTCACAAACGTTGGTATATGGTTTGTTTGTTGCTCGATTTTATGACAATTCCTTAGGTTCGTTTAGCAGACAAGAGGCTCGAGATCTCATTCCTGCCTCAAATCCCTTTTTAGGACACTTTTTCGATCATATAGCAGGTAGGAATTTTGAGAAAAGACTTTCGTATATTGTTGATGAGCTTTGTGAAGTATTTACACACGCCAACGTTGCCAATCTGATGGAGCAACATTTTAAAGCAGTAAGTAAAAAGGGAGCGGAGCGAGGACAAGATCAAGTCATTCATTTTTATGAGGACTTTTTGAAGGAATACGATGAAGATCTTCGCAAAAGAATGGGTGCATACTATACACCACTACCTGTAGTTCAGTTTATTGTTCGATCTGTAGATCATTTGTTAGAAAAGGAATTTGGCCTTAGCGGAGGATTGGCTAACACTTCAAAAACCAAAGACGGCCTTCACAGGGTTCAGGTACTCGACCCCGCAGTGGGTACCGGTACTTTTATCAGTGATGTAATAGGTAAGATCTACAAGCGTATAAAAGATAATGGTCAGAAAGGCAGATGGCCAGCCTATGTCCATCACGAGTTGCTTCCCCGAATATATGGCTTTGAGTTGATGATGGCGCCATATACTATTGCTCATTTGAAGTTGAGCATGGCACTAAAGGAGACAGGATTTTTATATTTCAACGAAACGAGAACTGGCAAGGCTCGGCTTGGTATTTATCTCACCAATTCTCTAGAAGAGGTAAACAAACAACCTGAATTATTAGCTTTTGACTTTGGTGCAAGTATCGCAGAGGAAGCAAAACAAGCATCGAAAATTAAGAATGAAAAACCAATCATGGTTGTAGTGGGAAATCCTCCGTACAGTGTAAGTTCTTCAAATAAAGGAGAATGGATTCAAAATCTAATAAAAGTCTATAAGCAAGGTCTTAATGAAAGAAAGATTAATCTTGACGATGACTATATAAAGTTCATACGTTTTGCCGAATATTTTATCGAGAAAAATGGAAGCGGAATTGTTGCAATGATAACAAATAACTCATTTATAGATGGTATTACCCATAGGAAAATGAGAGAACACTTACTTAACACATTTGATGATATATATATTCTTGACCTCCACGGTAATGCAAAGAAAAGAGAAACAGCACTTGACGGAAGCAAAGATGAAAATGTATTTGATATACAACTAGGAGTATCTATCAATATATTTATTAGAAAGAATATCGAAAAGCATGGTCTAGGAAAGGTTTTTCATGCAGATTTGTATGGTAAAAGAGCTGCCAAGTTTGATTTCCTAAACAATAATAACTTAACAAATATTAAGTGGGATGAGCTTCAATATTCTGAACCATACTTCTTTTTTGTCCCAAAAGATTTTTCGTCAATAAAAGATTACGAGAAGGGATTTAAAATTGATGAGCTATTCACAATTGGAACTTCAGGAGCTGAGTCTGCGAAGGATGGTTTTATTATTAAATACACGGCTAAAGAAGTTGAATCTCTTAAAGATTTCATACAGTCACATTCTGAACGTGAAATATCGGAAAAGTATAACTTAAAGATAAGTAAAGCACAGCAGGTTAAACAAGATATTGAAAACACAATATCGGATAACACAGAGATGCTCTACAGACCTTTTGATATAAGAATTACCCTTTTTTCGCCGAATAGCGGAGGACTGTGGTGGAGACCACGATATAAGGTGATGAAGAATATGCTTGGTAATAATCTTGGGCTTATTGCAAAAAGGGGCTTTACAGAAGAAGAATCCGCTGTGTGTTTTTGTTCTAATAAGGTGATTGATAGAAGAGCTTGGTCACGGCCTGGCATGCAAGGCGCGGAGCAATTATTTCCTCTTTATTTGATCCACGAAGATGGTACAAAAACACCTAATCTAAATCAGGAGATAGCGGAAAACATAGAAGAAATTGCTGGCGAAGTAATCCCAGAGGATATTTTCGATTACATTTATGCTGTATTGCACTCGCCAAATTATAGAGTTAAATATAAAGAATTTTTGAAGATAGATTTTCCAAGAATACCTTATCCATCAAATAAAAAGACCTTCCTTAAACTAGTGAGTTTTGGAAAAGATCTTCGCCTGCTACATTTGCTCGAATCTCCCAAAATAAACAACTTCATCACGACTTACTCTGAATCGGGTTCTGATACTGTCGAGAAAATAGAGTTTAAGGATGGAAATGTTTACATAAATGAGAACCAGTATTTTGGCAGTGTTCCTGAAGTAGCTTGGAATTTCTGGATTGGTGGGTATCAACCAGCTCAAAAATGGTTAAAAGACCGCAAGGGGAAAACACTTACTAATGAGGATATTGAACACTATCAAAAGATGATTGTTGCCCTTGTGGAAACAGACAAAGTTATGAAAGAGATTGATAAAGTGATTGAGGTATGAAATTTTTTAATAAAATTAAAACGAATGACATTATCTTAGGAGTATTGCCGCTCCTTATTGTTATTTGTATTGTTTATTTTGTAGCTAAAGATAATACGTTTACTGCACTAGAGATTACCCTATTACAAGCCATAGAGATTGTAGTGACCACTTTTTCAGCTGGTTATTTTGCAACTAGATTTGCTGAAAAAAGCAGTCAGGAACGCGCGCGCTTAGCATTAAGAAGAATCGCAACAATTTATGGATTTTTTCCTAATTTCATCGATTCGATCCAGAGACAAGAAGGTTTTCTAAATACTAGAGCCAAAAATAACAAGGTCGACCAAGGATACGTAACCCAAGCTTTTTCATCCATAATTACCCAGTTATATCAACAAATTAATACTGTGAATGATGCGGTAGATGACTGGAAGGATCTTGTTCCAGATCCCGAAAAAGTATTAAGAAAATACAAAGAGGAAGGAGGTAAGTCATGACAAGCAAGAAACTAATAAATGGTCATGTTGCCAAAGTCCTCAATTCTAGACAGCTTGCTATAAACAAGGGACGGGAGAATGGGGTTAAGGTGGGAATGGTTTTCACAGTTTTTGACCAGAAAGGTGAGAATATCAAGGATCCGATAACTGGTGAAAACCTTGGATCTGTTAAAAGACCTAAAGTGAGTGTAAAAGTTATAGAGGTAGAAGCCAAGCTTTCTGTTGCAGAAACCTACAAGAATGAACGTATTAATGTCGGTGGTTCAGGTATGGGTTTGGTTGGTGTGGCTAAAATGTTTGAACCTCCTAAATATGTGGACAAATTTGAAACTTTAAAAACAAACGAGCAAACATGGGAAGACTTGGATGAATCTCAAAGTTATGTAAAAAGTGGTGACCCTATCGAACAAGAAGTAAAAGATAACTTTGTATAAAACTAAATTAATTAAAAAAACTATATGAACGATATTAAATGTCCACACTGTAAAAAGGTTTTTAAAGTTGATGAAGCTGGGTTTGCGGATATTCTCAAGCAAGTCCGTGACCATGTGTTTGATAAAGAACTACATGAACGACTAGAGCTAGCTGAAAAAGAAAAAGCAAACGCCATCAAACTCGCCGAAGCTAATATAACAAATTTAATGCAGACAGACATTGCGAAATAAGACAAGGAATTGGCCGAACTAAAAGCAGAAAAAGAAAAGGAGCTTGTCGAGCTTTTGGCCAAGAAGGAAGCAGAAATAGCAGATATGAAATCAACAATTGACAAGTCAGAGGTTGAGAAAAAACTCAGTGTCACTGAAGCAGTAAAGAAAATTGAAAAAGAACGCGATGCTTTGGTTGGAGAGCTGAAAAGCAAAGAAACAGAGAAACAATTGCTTGAGAAATCTTTACAAGAAAAGCATGTTGCTGAACTCAAGACCAAAGATGACATTATCAAAATGAAAGATGATGCAATTGCCTTTCATAAAGATATGAAATTAAAACTCAGCACCAAAATGGTGGGTGAGACTCTGGAGCAACATTGTGAAATCGAGTTTAACAAACTTCGCGCCACTGCGTTTCAAAACGCCTATTTTGAAAAAGACAACGATTCAAAGTCTGGAAGCAAAGGTGATTATATCTATAGAGAAACCGATGAAGCGGGTAATGAAATTATCTCGATCATGTTTGAGATGAAAAATGAAGGCGATGAAACTGCTACCAAAAAACGCAACGAAGATTTTTTACGAGAGCTGGACAAGGATCGCACTGAAAAGAAATGCGAATATGCTGTTCTTGTTTCGCTTTTGGAAGCGGAAAATGAGCTATACAATACTGGTATCGTTGATGTTTCTCACAAATACTCCAAGATGTACGTTGTTCGTCCACAATTTTTTATTCCCATAATAACTTTGTTACGAAATGCAGCAATGAACTCTCTAAAATACAAAGCGGAGCTTGCTTTAGTTAAGAGTCAAAATATTGATGTCACAAACTTTGAAGACAATGTTAATAAATTTAAAGAAGGGTTTGCAAAAAACTATGATCTAGCAAGTCGGAGGTTCAAAACTGCAATTGAAGAAATAGACAATACCATCGATCATCTTCAAAAAACCAAAGAAGCTCTATTATCATCTGAAAATAACCTCCGTCTCGCAAACAACAAAGCAGAAGACCTAACAATTAAAAGACTTACGCGCGGAAATCCCACAATGACAGTTAAATTTTTAGAACTTACAAACACCGATTAAGCTGTTATGGAATCATTTAAAAATATTGCACTCAAAATCTTAAAGGAACAAGGTAAGCCGCTTCACTATCGAGAAATAACTGACATTGCAGTAAAGAAAGGTTTGATACAGACGGAAGGTAAAACACCTTGGGCTACTTTGAACGCTCAGCTTTCCATGGATATTATAAATAAAGGTGCAAGCTCGCGATTTATTCGAACGGATCCTGGTTTCTATGGTTTAAAAACCCTTAATATCTCGGTTGCGGATACTGCTCAAATTAAGGACATTTTAGGTAAAGCTCGTATTATTCGCCATCAAATAAATAAGTCCTTGACTTCAAAACAAAAAGGAGATATTGGTGAAGCGAGAGTTGCAGAACTTATAACTTTATATGGTGATCAGGGATTAAGTTGTTATCAGCCAATGAGCGATGATGAGGGATTAGATTTAATAGTTAAGAAAAGAGGAGAGCTGGATATTGTATATATTCAAGTTAAAACAACGTATGGATATAAAGACCGTGGATTTGTGTCAACAATAAAAGAGAAAAACATCTTCAACAAGGAGAGAATGTTAATAGTCTTTGCTTATTTTGATCTCTCGGAAGGTGATTTATATCCGAATATTTTCTGTATCCCTGCCCCTGATTTTTTAAGGCTTAGCGCAAACGAAAAGAAAAATACTTCAGATCGAGTATTTACTGTAGGACTAAACAACCCTGACAAGTCTAAATATGCCGAGTTCATGGTGGAAAAACGAGAATTGGCAAATAGGATATTAGAAATAATGGGTAGACTTTGAAATAACGCGGGTACACTTTACGAGCTTATACCTGAAGAAATTGAGACTATTGAAAATAGTGGTACAAAAT
>CALRFM010000062.1 GCA_943356515.1 Patescibacteria group bacterium | reverse complement strand
CGATATCGTAACATTTGAAGATTTTGTAAAACTTGGCGGTTGGGTCAAGGCTCGCGAACTGGGAAAAGTCCAGATTGTGGGGAAAGATTATGTTATGAAAGATGGGGACGTGGTGGAGTTTAAGATAGGGGGATAAGCTATAATAAAACCATGGCACAGAAAAAAGTCTTGTTAACCCTTGCAATCCCTACCTTCAATGAAGAAAAAAATATCCGCATTCCTCTGGATTCTGCCTATGATATGGTAGATGAGGTACTGATAGTAGACGGTGGATCGACCGATAAAACCGTGGAAATAGCTAAAAGCTATGGCTCGAAAGTGCGGATACTAACGGTAGATAACCCTTCCAACTTTTTGATAAATAAACAGCGCGCCATAGATAATGCAAAAGGTGAGTGGATACTTCAGCTTGATGCAGATGAACGACTGAGTGAAGAATTGAAACAAGAAATTTCAAATTTTAAACTTCAAAGTTCAAAGCTTTCTGGCTACTGGATTCCAAGAAAAAATTGGTTTCTCGGAAGATATCTTATGAAAGGTGGTGTGTACCCCGATGCCGTGCTCCGGTTGTACAAGCGCGACAAGGCCCATTTTAAGCTTGCAAACGTACACGAGAATGCAATAGTAGATGGTAACACTTCTTGGACTACAAACGCCTTAGAGCACATGGCTGACCCAACGTTTGCCAGGTACCTGCAACGATGGCATCGGTACAACACGTTTGATGCAAAACAGCTGGTTGAAAAAGGAGAAAAGCCCTGTATGCCGTGCTATTTTGTAGGTAAACCGCTTATAACCTTTTTTTCAATCTACCTAAGACACAAGGGGTTTATGGATGGATACCAAGGGTTGGTGTGGGCATTCTTTTCATCTATTCGCTACTGGGAGATCTATTGGAAAGCAGGAATAAAGAACGTATAAAGAAAGCTCAGTATTGGTTGCATAATACTTTCTAACATGGATTGATTTCCAAAAGGGATAATAAGCATAAGAAGAAACAGCATGCCAAAGCGTTCCAACTTATACCACTCATGAGCTTGATCTTTGGGTAATATACCGCCCACTATTTTGAATCCATCCAGTGGATGAATGGGTAGCAAATTAAATACTCCTAACAGAAGATTCATAATAATAAACGACGGAAGAAACATAAAGATTATAGTCGTAATAATAGGAATAGAAATAAAGGTAAACAAATACAACATAAGAGACGATATCGTAGCAAGAATGAAGTTAGATACTGGTCCAGCTATAGATATGAGAGCTGCATCTCGCCTGGGGTTTTTTAGATTGAATGGATCAAACTGCACCGGCTTCCCCCACCCGAATCCGATAAGAAGGAGGAATAATGTTCCATACAAATCTAAGTGCGCACGAGGGTCAAGGGTTACGCGCCCTTGCATACTGGGTGTTGGGTCGCCCAAATAATCGGCAGTTTTAGCGTGAGCCCATTCGTGTACCGAAATAGCGATGACTATAGAAATAGCACTTAAAAAGAATTGAAGTGGGTTGGTAAATAGCGTGGTTATCATATAAGCTCTCACATTGCATTACGAGAACCCTTATGATAATATATAATTCTTCTCATTACAAATGATAAGAGATATAGTATGAAATGTTTTCATTGTGAAAAAGGCGTCATGTTCGGCAGGTCTCATACTCACCACAGAGGTGTTGCGGGGGGAAGGTGGAAAAAACGTGCTCCAAAAACAGCCAGACTATTTCACCCTAACCTTCAACCAGTAAGAATAATGCTTGATGGAAAAGAAAAGCGGGTAAAACTGTGCATGAAATGCTTGAAACGGATAAAGAAAGATATGAAAGATGGGAAGAAGCCTTTTATTACCCTGGTAAATCCACCTTTTTTAGCTCTCCATCAAATTCCTGATACAACGGTCTCCCCTGCTCTAATGATCGCTGGGTAAACAGTACCCCGTTTAAATGATCTACTTCATGTTGTACTATGACCGCGGGGAATCTGGTAAAAATGTTACGATGCTGCGCTCCTTTTTCATCTTGATACGCAAGCTCAACTTTGTTCGTGCGAACTACGGGCGACCATATATTGTCGATAGATAAGCATCCTTCCAGACGTGGCTCCTTCTTTTTTTTGATCTCAGCCGTTCCTTCAGATGAAAGTATGTGTGGATTAATACATACGGTATATAATGCCGACTTGGTGGGTCGCATAATAAATACACTCACGGGAACGCCTATTTGAGTTGCAGCAAGCCCAACACCTTCTGGGTCACGCGCAGCATGTAACGTATCTTTCATATCGATAATAAGCTTATGAAGTTTGGCATCAAATCGCTTGACAGGTTTTACTTGCGTAGTGAGTATCTTGTTTGGGACTTTGACAATCGGTCGAATCATAGGAGTATTATACCAATTACTTACAAGTGTAGTTCTCTTGCACCCATGCAGTAGAATGTCCATCTCCACCGATAGAATCTTCGGCACGAACTTGGCAGAAAATGGTAGTACCACTTTTTGGAGTTTTAGTAAGAGTAGCAGAGTTTGAAGCAATATCTCCTTGCGCTCCGTTAAAGTACCATGTAGCCAAATGTTCTGCATTGGTAGAAGTGAAACTCTTGTCTCTACACTGCACGACATACCGATTAAATGCGCTGCGACAACTGTGAGATTTGGTATTAAAACTATCCCAACTCCACTGAGTACAATCATTTCCAACTTGCAGATAATTAAGTTTGCACGCGCTATTTGCTATATATACAGAACTCGATGTTGGGGTGGGAGTGATAGATAGGTTAGATGGAGATGCGCTCGCGGTTGCAATACACTGGATATAATCTGATGCGCTGCATCCTTTCCCTAAATTTGCCTTGATTTCACTACACTCTGTTACGTCACAGTCACTGGTACCAAGCTTTGGCGTGGGGGTTGCACTCGGCGCCACCGAGAGCTTAGTGGTGGCGCCTTTTACGGCTGCAACTACTTCTTCTCCGCTTATTGTTTTGGTGGTAAATGTCCATGGCACACCGCTGTTGTCGTATTTGTTTCCATCAATACGAATCTGGTAATAATAGGTGGTTGCTGGTGATAGAAGGGTAAGGTCTATTTCATGTTCTTTGGTAGCAGTAACTTCTGGCGCATAGGTTTGCAGTAAACCAGGGGTTGTACCATATTCAACAGTTGCAGATACCTTACTTGCTGTAACCCACGCTATGGTAGCTGCCGATGAAGATACGCGTGTAGCTACTACATCTTGGGGATCTTTATCTCCTGCGCCTTCTACAAAGCCCTGGATTACCATAATTACGAATACAATGAGCGGGATGGCAAAAAAAATAACCACCAATGAAAGCATTATTTTGGATAGAACAGTCATGCCCCATTATACATGCAACAGAAGCTTGATGGCAATGCCTGCAAAGAGTAACACTACTCCGATCGTAGAATAGGTAATAGCACTATCAAGCACACCGCTTGCTGGCAGAGTTCCCCCTCCTACTCCAGCGGGAGGGGTTATTGACCCTCCACCAGCTATTGTTGCCGTGTGCTTTCCATTCCCACTACAGTTTATGATGTTTGAAGCATTAATGTCATTTTGTACTATTTTTGAAGTTTCAGTTTTGGTTAAATCACAGTCAAATACAAGCTCTGCAGTACCAGCTTTGAGTGCTTTAAAAATGACCGTTGCAACGGTTCCTGTTGCCGTTTTGAATTCACCCTGATTGGCTACCACGCCAGAGATGTACAGGCGCCCTTCAGATGGCGTATTACCGACAAGTGGAAAATAGTCACCGCTTGTTACCGATTGAACTGAAACTAAGGTTTTATCGTAGTTAATATATATGTCGGTTCCGGCTATCTGATCTGCGCCTGCGTTTATAGTGATAGCCACAGAAAAGGTTGCGTCAACTGCGGGCGCCGACGTGGTGGGATTGAAATGAAGCGTGGCTGCCCCCACGGTGGAAGCGAGCATTAAGAAGAGGAACGCACTCGCGATATACGTAGATACGGTTTTTACCATAATATTATTCTCCTATTTCCAATTCAACTGAACCGATTTGTGGTACGACTGAACGTACTTCAGCTCCTTCTTCATATACAAATTGTGACTTCTCTTGACCTTTACTGGAAAGAACAGTTACGACACTTTTTCCTGATCGCTTTGGCATGAGCTCTATGACCACGAGCTGGGTATCGTTGAACTGTGTTTTTTCTGTTGTCTGCAAGTCTTTAATGCCAGTTACTGAATGATACGCTCCTTTATCAAAATCAAATATCTGAAATCCTGGAGCTTTTGAGGTAACGCTCACCACAGTAAATACCTCGATATCGATGCCCAAGAGCATGTCATACCCAACTATTTCTTTCCCTGCTGAAAAAGCTTGCACGGTAATTTGAACTGGTTGTCCTTTTTTGGCAGCTCCCGTTGATGTTACTTCCATCCATGGGCTATTCCTGTCGGTTATAACAGATGCAAAAAGCGATAGTTCTTCTGTATCTGTGATGGTCTCTTCTCCGGCTTCCATAAGATTAAGCTTTTCTTTCACCTGATTTTTTAATACCGGGTTACTCACAATCACATACCCACCGATGCCAAGTAATATAACAATGACAGTCACCAAAATCATACGATAATTGTGGTTTTTAGGCTTCTCATTGATCATTTGCGCAGAGTTCATAGTTCCGTAGGATGGTTGGTTTGAATTGTTTTGTGATTCCATATAAATTAGTGTACCAGATTTTGAAAAAAACAAATAGATTATTATTTTAACTTGATACGATTGTAATACAAGTCCTTGAAAAGTACTTATATCGATGCTATTATGTACTGTATATGGAAGTAGAATATTCTCAAATCAAGCTTAATTTACCAAATGAGCTCAAAGGCTATTTGGCCACTCGTGCAAAAAGCTTCGGCGTTCCTATGGCAAGTTATATGAAATATCTCATTATGAAAGATATTGATCAACGAGACTTCCCCACTTTTACCGCTTCAAATAAAACAATAAAAGCGTATAGAAAAGCAATAGGATCTTCATCTAGAACAACAAAAGTTACTGGGAACATCGGAGATTTTATTGATGCAATATGAAGGAAATCGAGCTAGATTCTGGCGTAATAAAATCTATCAAAAAAGTTCGTTCAAGTAACCTACCCCTTTACAAAAAGATCAAAAAGCAATTATCTCTTTTTCAACAAAACCCTCAACATCCTTCATTACGAACCCATAAACTCACTGGCGACCTCAAAGATTCATGGAGTATATCAATAGATAGAAATCATCGGATGTTATATTACGATGGTGTGACATTCCGCTTCTTTCTTTTTGGTACACACGATGAGGTGTATAAGAAATAACCCTATTCAAACCCCAAATTCAACAAGATACTATCTCGTACTTGTTGCACGCTCGGGTTACTTGTTTCTCCGGTACTACGGATAAGGTAGATATGGGAATTTGTCGCAAATAAGTAGTATGTGTCGTTACTAAATGTTCCCCCTTTAAAAACAGCAGTTTTTACTTCTCTATTCCACAAACTTGCTTCCCCACTAGAAGCAAGTGATATGACTGAAAAGTTTTGCAGCAAATCGTTTTGGATTTTAACGAATAAAGATTCGGTACTGTACCTTTCTGTATTTTCTGCACACATCACTTCAACTGCTGCCGAAACATATCCACTTCCCGGAATTTCTGGATTTTTGAATATCACACGAGCTAAGTGATTGAACATAAATAAGTTACTTTGATTGTCTTCATAAATCCAAAATTTACCTTCGTCATCGGTTGCAGTAGGAAGCGTGTTAGGGTCACGTGGTATTAAATAAGGTTCCTGTGCAGGTGGAACAAAAAAAGTTGTTCCGCACTCAGTATTTAATTGTCGGGTCCAATTTGGTCCTACTCCTCCGTCTTCAATCGCGCGGGTGGGTGTGGGTTCTGATGAAGGTAATGTATTGCTGGGAGAAGAAGGGCTTTTCTGCTTGAAATACACATACCATCCGCCGATAAAAGCTACAGCCACTGTAATGAGGAAAAAAAACACCATAACAGGGACGTGAAAGAACATATGACGATCTTTGTGATGGAACCTTAAATCTTCTGGCAACGGGGTGTAATGTTCAGAATCCATATAGTTACTATGACAGAAAAAGAGAAGGGAATCAATACTCAACCATTTCTCATGCAATCTTCAGCTTAATCTTTCGTGGCATCTTGAATAATATTACGATACAGGTAAGTACCGAAAACATCCCCAAAATACTAAAGCTCTGTGAATTCCCCAAGAACTGAGCCAAGATACCTGCCACCATAGGTCCGATCATCCATCCTATATTGTAGAAAATATCAATGACTCCTTGGATTTCCTTTTCATAGAGCTGGGTTTCAGAGATATAGTCTGCATATGCACCGTTAAGAGTCGGAGATGATAATCCCATACATGATGCTGCCAGTCCAACAATGAAAATCATCTGCAGAGGGCTTTGTGCCAATGTAAAAAAAGAAAGAACTAATGATCCTATCATAAATGTATACAACGATGTTTTT
>CALRFM010000061.1 GCA_943356515.1 Patescibacteria group bacterium | reverse complement strand
TTGGAATGTTCTTTTTATTACACACGCTTGGTGTTAAAGACCTACGAGAATTTGTAAAACTGCGAAAATCTCATGCCACTTGGTATAGGAAAAGACGAAAGCTTGTCGAATTTATACATAGATATGTGAAACCAAATTCAGAAATTATTGACATTGTCTTGAAAGGACTGAAGGCAGATTCCAAACAGTTAAAGCTATTGCATGATTAACCAATTATATGGCATAATGTACTTGCACTCATGTTTCTTTTCGGTTTTTTTAATGGGCGTATTGGACATAACCGAAAGGATATGAGTGCACCAGTGCGCCCATTATTTATGGAAAAATATGTACGATAATATAGACACCAAAGAAATAAAATTTATACTTTATGCTCGCAAAAGCAGCGAATCAGAAGAGCGACAGGCTCTTTCTATCCCCTCTCAGGTACACGAGCTGCAGCCTGTAATTGATCGAGAAAGATTGAAAGTCAGCTATACCAAGACCGAGTCATATTCAGCAAAAGCTCCTGGAAGACCTGTATTTGATGAAGTGACCAAGCTCATTCAAGATAAGAAGGCGGATGGTCTCCTTGTGTGGAGTCCAGACCGTATTTCACGCAACTCTGTTGATACTGGTCTTATTATTTATCTACTTGATATGGGGCTCCTGAAGGAAGTAAGGACACCCACACAAGTATTTCGCAATACGCCTGCAGATAAATACATGCTCAATAACTTCTGTAGTAATGCAAAGTATGAAAATGATAATAAAAGCATTGCAGTAAAACGAGGTTTACGAGCAAAGTGTGAACGAGGGCTCTTCCCTGCCCCTGCGCCAACTGGTTATGTGAACGACCCAATAGAACCCAGAGGGAGTAAAAAAATCTATCCTGACCCTGCACGCTTTGACATTGTTGAGCGAATGTTTCGCATGGTGATTGAGCAGAAAATGAACCCTGCAAAAGTGTATGAATATGTACGAGACAAGTGGAGACTCACATCAAAAGGAGGCACAATAATATCTAGTTCAACTTTTTACTACATGCTCAATAACCCTGTTTATGCAGGCTTTTTTGAATACCCAATGAGAAGTGGCAACTGGTATGACGGCATTCATAAAGCCATGATCACCAAGGATGAATACGATACTATTCAAGCTATTTTAGGCAATAAAGGTAAACCACGCCCCAAAAGCCATGTATTTGACTTTACGGGGCTTATGAAATGTGGAGTATGTCACGGAGGTATTACTTGTGAGGAAAAGTTTAAAAGACTCAAAAGCGGTATTCTAAAGCGCTACGAATATTACCATTGTGGTAAACGAAAAGATCCATACTGTAAACAAAAATCTATTGAAGAAAAAACCTTACTCACGGAAATTGATCGAGTGCTTGATGAGTTGCATATTCCCCATGAGTTTTATGAATGGGCTATGAAATGGATTAAGCAACAAAATACAACACAAGTAGATTCACGAGAGAAGATAGTAAAGCAATACAGAACGCACTATGACGCCTGTCTGAGGCGCATAGATGGGCTTATAGATATGAGGGCAGGCAATGAGCTATCTGAGCAGGAATACAAAACAAAAAAGGCACAACTAATTAAGGAGAAAGAGCGACTGGAAGAGCTAATAGACGATAATCGCTATAATACTGACATGTGGTATCAGAAGGCAGACGAACTGCTCTATTTTGCTTCACATGCAAAGGAGTTATTTAGAAGTGGTACACGAGACGAAAAACGAAAGTTACTATCGAGCTTAGGTTCGAACTTAATATTACAAGACAAAATACTGTGTCCTGACTGGAAAAAGTCGTTTAAGCCAGTTAGAGAACTATCAAAAGAGACTACAAAGATTCACCTAAGGTTCGAACCAGAAGAAAACGTTGATAGAACTAGCCAATTAGAACATTTGTATGCTTCAAATCCAGTTGTGCTGCCCAGCTAGGATTCGGACCTAGATAAATGGATCCAAAGTCCATTGTCCTACCATTGAACGACCGGGCAAATATTACAATTGGTAGGGTAATTTTATCAAACAAAACCCCCATTTGACAGCATAAAGAGGAAATGATGCGATCGCATCTACTTCTTTGTTTTAATAAAGGCAAAACACAGCCATCTTTCTGATACATTCTGATACAATATACATCATGGATAAACAGAAACAAGGAATCGTATTACTTATGGGAAGGCCCAATGTCGGGAAGTCTACATTTGTAAACAATATCATTGGCCAAAAGGTGGCTATAACATCGCCGAAGCCCCAAACTACGCGCTTCCCTATTCAGGGATTGTACGAAGAGGAACGGGGAAAAATCATATTCACCGATACCCCGGGTATCTTTGATCGTGCTACAGACACGTTATCTAAAAAGATTAACGAGCAGGCCATGCGAGCAGTGAATAAAGAAGCAGATGTGGTGTTGTATTTTGTAGACCCTACTCGCAGACGCGATTTTGAAGAAGCAAAAGTACTGGGCATTGCACGGAAGATAAACGCGCCCGTAATACTTGTATTTAATAAAGCAGATATGAAAACTACGTACATGGCACAATACATGTATTTGGAAGACGAATTTGAACATGTATTTAAAATCTCTGCTCTTGAACGAAAACATGTTGGTCCACTTTTGGACAAGATATTTGAGCTTATTCCCGATCGAGAAGAAGATCAATTCATAGATTCTGAACATATCTACCCTCTTTTGAATATGGATAGCAAATCATTTATGGCAGAACTTATCCGTGAAAAAGTGTTTCTCATGATGGGTGAAGAAGTTCCTTATACCGCCACGGCGGTAGTAGATGATATAAAAGAACGAAGTAATGGAATGTTGTATATCAAAGCTCGAATTCTCACTACCCACGATAGATACAAAAAAATGATTATTGGGAAAGCCGGAAGAAAGATCAAAGAGCTCGGGAGTTATGCCAGAAAAGAGATAGCACTTGCAACTAATAAAAAAGTGTTTTTAGATCTTACGGTAGAAACTGATGAGCACTGGCAAGATACCCTCTATTCATAAGGCTCCGATCTTGGTATAATATCCATCGCTTGGTCCGATGGTCCGACGTTCTTTGAAGTCGGACTCCGACCTTGCGTCGGAGTGGCCGTAGCGACATATAGAGTATAATTATTTAATGTGTTATGTATATATACTACAGAGTATACGGACTAGTAGATATTATATAGGTAGCACTATTAATATAGAAAACAGATTAGAGAAGCATAATAAAGGTTATGTGAAATCGACTAAGAATGGCAGGCCATGGAAGTTAAAAATGAGTCAAAAATATGAGTCGATAATGCAAGCAAAAAATATTGAATTTAGATTAAAAAAACTTAAACGAAGAGATTATATTGAAAAAATGATAAATGATGGATATATAAAGATGATCTGAATGGTGGCCGTAGCTCAGCTGGTAGAGCTCCTGCTTGTGGAGCAGGTTGTCGCGGGTTCGAGTCCCGTCGGCCACCCCAAGATGAATCGTTAGCCAATGTTTCTTCAAATTTCCCTTTGTTTACAGGCAAATCGATAGGTTCAAACCTTTCCTTAAGTTCCCTTGCTTGTAAAGCTCGCTCTTTAATCTTCTCAATTGGTTTTGGTATATCAATCGTGGCTATTCTATCTTTTATGGACAGGTTCAAACCTAGAAAGGCAATAATTTCCTTCTTGTCAGAAAGATCACCATTTTCAAAACGCTCTTTTGCATGAACAGCAAAATCAAAGAACTTTTCTGCTTTTTGTAACCAGTTATCTACACTTTGATCTGTATCGTTCAAAATCTTTAACAAAATACCCTTTTCTTTCTCTAACTCTGCCATTTTCTTTTTATAGATATCTTTTGGAACATCACCATCTAGCCAACTTTCAACAAGTTTATCAATTCGTGCTAAACAGCTTTTGTGATTTTTTTCGTTTATTTCTAAAGATTCATTTCTTCCGATTTTCTCTTTTTCAAAATCCTTTTTAAGTTCGTTTATTGCCCACTCGGCAAATTCAGGTGGAATATAAATAGCATTTATTTCTTCAATAAATTGCCTTTCCAGTTCTTTTACTTCGATTGTGGGTTGCTTGCAATTACCCCTTTTATGGGTACATTGATAATAAGTATAGTGATGTTTATTTCCATTCTTTTGAGTTTTGTATTTTTCTCCAGCTGATATCGAACATCCACATTCACCACAAATCATTAAACCAGTATATGAAAAATAATGCTTTTGAGGTCTAGGTGCGTTTTTTCTTCCCAATACTTCTTGTATTGAATCGAAGGTATCTTTAGTTATCATTTTAGGGTGTTTGCCAGTAATCCAATTGCCACTTCCACGTGGAAATTCAAATGCACCATAATAAAATGTATCACCAAGCATTCTGTAATAAGCACTATATCCTAATCTTTTGCCCTTTTTAGTTCTTAGCCCTAATTCATTAACATATGCAACTGATTGTTTTGGTGTCATTCTTCTTGATGCAACAACTTCAAGTCCTTTTTTGAGGATCTCAAATCTATCAGGGTCAACAACTATTTCATCTTCAGGCATATGTACCTTTTTATTGCCCATATTGTGTAAATATCCTAGTGATAATTGAGCCGTTGGCTTCCAACCTCTTTGGGCTTTTTGTCTTAAACCTCTAGCTGTATCATCTTGAAGATCTTTGCTGAATTGGTTAGTGAGACCAAATTCAACGTACATCATCAACACATTATCGTCAGGAAACCAATCTCTTGAGTGTGTTCTAATGTGCTTTATCTCTCCTCTTTGAAGCATTCCCATGATACGACCTGCATCATCTGGATTTCTTGATAGTCGTGAAATTTTCCAACAAATGATGCCATCAGCTTCACCGTTTTCTATCATGGAAAGCATTTGGTTAAAAACAACTCTACCAATCTTAAATCCTGAAGAGGCTTCGGTCATTATGTGTGATATTTTTAAACCAAAACTTTCAGCTACTTTTTTCATCTCATCAACTTGCGATTCTATAGAAGCAACTTGACGATCTTCTGATTCTGTAGACTTTCTTGCATATAATATGTAGTTTTTTGGCTTATCTTTATTTTCCATTTATAATTTCATCTTATACTAAATTTACTATTTTTGCATAATTTTCATTATCTCTCGAAGCTTTTTGTCACTATCAAGATCCTCTCCGTTAAAATCGATATTTTTTATAACTTTGCCAATTTGATCGGGAGCAAGACGACCATATGTTAATAAAGTGGTGCTTACACTCTCATGTCCCAAATTTTGGCTCACTGCTTTAATTTGTTCTGCACTTCGACATTTATCCAGTGCAAGTCGGATTGAAGCATGTCTAAATTTATGTGGGGAAAAGTATTTTAGATTAGCTTTTTCACACCTTTCTTTGAATATTTGTCTCATTGACCCTGCACCCTTCCAATAAAATGGCTCGACACCTTCTGCTTGAAAAGCATAATTTGTATCCGATATTTGTCCAACTTTAGTTTTAGGGAAAAGTGGATCTGTTAAATTAAATTTCTTCTCATTTATCAAATATTGATGCCAATATAAGACCACCTTTAACAAATCTTCATCAAACCTAAAAATGAATGTTGGAATAGTTTTTGAGAATTTCGTACCAACACCTTTAGATGGGTCTTGATTTATAAATAACTTTTCAGCATCAAAACAGCCTAACGGTAAAGAAATAATTGCCTGATCTCGCATACCACTCAAAAGTGTAAATGAGATTAATGCTTTATCTCTAAAATCGATTTCTGATTTGGGATCGATTACTTGGCAAACATGCTTAACTTGCTCAAGGGTTGGATATTCCAATGAATCAACTTTTGGGGAAGTAGCAATTTTAGCTTCTTTCTTTGACATTTGAAGGTAATTAATATCATCGGTAGATATACGGGACTTGTAACCATTTTGTTGTGAAAGCCACTCAAAGAACTTAATTAACTTTGTTAGTCTTGTGTATTGAGTAGATAGGCTCATTGTTTTATTCCTGTGCTTCTTTATTGCTAGCCATTTCTTAAACTCTCTTGCTTTCTTCTCGTTAAATGATGCGTAATCTTCTTCTTTAGAAAATTCCTCGTAATCCCAAAGTGCCTTTTCAATTACTTCGATTGTGCCATCGGTAAAGCCTTTTGCTTCTGTTAACAATTTAAAATACTTTCTTTTCATTTGCTCGTTTCTTGTTTTAGCGTTCTTCATAAATACTCCTAATTAATTAAATGAACTCTGTAAGTGTTTACGAGGTTGTTTATGTTCCCAATTAGATCTCCCTTGAGTGGTGTAAGTTGGTTGGGTGAGTAACCTAATAAGTACATTGCAAAATCAACAACATGCCCAGCAGAATGCATTTTCATATTTTTGTATCGTCTATCCCAATTGAGCGTTCCATGCACCATTGAATTTATCTCTGGAGATTCGCTGGATTCTACATAGTGATTGATTTCCCCATCTCTTATCATTACTTGATACACTTTCCCGTTCCAATTACCAGAAGCAAGTTCACCTTGATCTGTAGGTTGCCCACCCCCCATTGGATAAAAAACTGTTTTATCTAATATCAATCTCCAACGATT
>CALRFM010000060.1 GCA_943356515.1 Patescibacteria group bacterium | reverse complement strand
GACATAAACTCCCCAACTTAGACGACACCTTCACCCTCCTATCCGCAGGTCTCTGGAACTTTCACCTAGACATTGCCAAGTAATCTGACCACTATGACAAAAATGATTTATACTGGGAGAAGTTAACAGTTAATTCGCAACAGGTCTAAAGAAGCCTTACCATTGGTATTGCGTGTAACACTTATACTTCTGATGACAACCTTATCGAACAAGAACTAACTTCTGTTGGAAACACCATTCAAGCTGCATTAACATCCCGAGGTTATAAAACCCAATTTATAGATTTCAATAATCCAAGCCGAGCAATACAAGATTTACAACAGAAGAAAGTCGACCTAGTTTTTAATCTTTGTGAACGTATTAATAATTCAAGCTTTATGGAACCACACGCTGCTGCAGTGTTTGATATTTTTCAAATTCCCTATACTGGCTCTAACCCTTTCACGTTGGCTTCTTGCATAGATAAGATACATGTAAAAAAACTACTAGATTTTCATCAAATTCCTACTGCTAAATGGGATTATGCCTCTTCGATAGAAGATATTGATGTAGAAAATATGCATTATCCTATGATCATAAAACCTGCTCATTCAGATAATTCAATTGGTATTACGCACGATTCTGTTGTAGAAGATAAAAAACAATTACTCAAACAGGCTACATATGTACTTGAAACATTCAAACAGCCGATATTAATCGAGGAGTATCTGAGTGGAGATGAATATGGAGTACCCATCATTGGGAATGGGACTGAAAATGTACAAATTCTCCCATTGAAACGTACAAAATATGATAAGTATCCAGAAGGTAAATGGCACATATTTGATTTTGAGGCAAAATACGAAGATAATGAACGGTTTGAAAAAGATTATTTAACTATTCAACACCCACCAAAAAAAGTGAATAAAAAACTTCTGGCACTTATTAGCGAAATGGCACTTGATGCATATCAGATCGTTGGATGTAAAGATTATGGAAGGGTAGATATAAAACTCGATGAGCATAATAATCCCCATGTACTTGAAGTTAACCCCAATCCATCAATTAATATTGGTGATGGATTACCAAGTGCTGCTGAATTAATCGGGCTTAATTATGGAGATTTTATCGAAAAAATACTTTCTCTTTCAATCGAAAGATACCAAAAAAAAATACAGGAGTAACATATCTTCACACATGAATACAGACCGCATAACCTTTGTTCTCGAGAAAAAACACCTTCATTTCCATGAACCGTTTACTATTGCATATGAATCGGTAGATTCAGCAGAAGTCATTTTTATTACTTTAAAAGATGGTAAGGGACATGTTGGGTATGGAAGCGCTTCTCCTGACGAGGAGGTTACTGGAGAATCTACTCCATCGGTACTTGAAGTACTTAAGAATAAACTCCCAAATCTTATAGAAACACTCCCCACTGATTTGTGGTATCGCGCGCATGAACTCATACAACATGCATTTGCGTCATACCCAAGCGCTCAACACGCCATTGAAGAGGCTTATTTGAATTTATACTGTCAAAAAAATGGACTCAATCTACAACATCTATTTGGAGGATATCGAACCAACATGCCCATTATGATGACACTTGGTATAAATACACTTGATGAAACGTTGAAAGATGCCCAGAAATATATTAAGCAAGGATTTACTTGTATTAAATTGAAGGTTGGCCTCAATGTTGAGGAAGATATTGATCGGATACGTGCAACTCGCGCCGCCATTGGTCCGTCAATACAAATCTGCGTTGATGCAAATCAAGGATATTCAGTCAAAGAATCATTAAAATTGTTAAAAGCACTCTCTGAACTATCTATCGATTTTCTTGAACAACCCGTAAATAAAGACGATATTGAGGGTCTTAGTTATATTACTACAAATTCACCGATACCCATATTTGCAGATGAGTCAGCAGTCAGTATAGACTCCATTCATTCACTTTTTCAACATAATTGCGTTGATGGAGTAAATATTAAGCTCATGAAATGTGGTGGTCCATTAAATTTTATCCGCATATTTCATCTGGCAAAACGTTACAACAAAAAAATAATGATTGGATGTATGTATGAATCAAATATTTCGATCACTACTGGAGCCGCACTTGCACTTGCCTTACCCATTGATTACGCAGATCTTGATGGTGGAGTTCTAACATTTTCCGATGACTCTGCAAAAGGTGGGGCAATAATAAAAAAGGGGAATATATTTTGTTCGCAACTGGTAAAATTATAACTATGAACATCTCACTCATTCAAGCCATAGAGATACTCGATTCTCGCGGCAATCCAACCATTCGGACGTTTATAACTCTCAATGACGGATCGGTACACCAGGCATCGGTGCCATCGGGGGCATCGACTGGCACCTATGAAGCATTGGAACTTCGAGATGGGGATGCGACCAGATTTGACGGAAAAGGAGTAATAAAGGCAGTTGAACATGTAAAAGGCCCTATTGCTCAACTGTTGAAAGGTCAAGATGTAAGCGACCCACGAGCGCTCGATAAAGTGATGATCGATTTGGATGGAACAGACAATAAAGCCAAACTGGGAGCCAATGCAATACTCAGTGTAAGTATGGCGCTCAATCGTGCTGCTGCCTATGCACAGAGGATGCCCCTATGGAAATTTATCAATGAATATTATATGGAAGGGACAACGCCTGCATTCCCCCGCCTGATGGTAAATGTGGTAAATGGTGGCGCCCATGCTAACTGGAACTTTGACATTCAAGAATTTATGATCATGCCCAAGCCTACACAACCAACTGAATCAGTGCGTATGGCAGCAGAGATATTTCACGCTATGGGTAAAGAAATTAAGGGTCGGACCCTTTCTACGCTCGTTGGTGATGAAGGTGGGTATTCTCCCGCACTTTCAAGTAATGAAGAAGTATTCGAACTTATTGAACAAGCTGCAACGTCTGTAAAATACAACCGAAATGAGCACTATGAATTTGCCGTAGATTGTGCGGCAAATGAATTTTATTCTGATGGGATATATCATTTTCAAAAAACGAACGAAGATAAATCATCAAGCGAGCTCATTGAATACTATGCTCAACTTGGGCAGAAATATAATATTCAATCGTTTGAAGATGCATTTGCAGAAGATGATTGGGAAGCCTTCTCTATATTTAATGCCATGGCTACAAAGCACCATTTCCAACTCGTGGGAGATGATTTGTTTGTAACCAATCCAAATCGAATTCAAAAGGGAATTGACGAAAAAGCCGCCAATGCAGTACTGGTAAAAGTGAATCAGATCGGGAGTGTGTCTGAGGCAGTTGACGCTAGTATCATGACCAGAAAAGCAGGTTGGAATGTGGTAGTTAGCCATCGCTCGGGTGAAACTGAAGACGCATTTATAGCAGATTTTGCCTACGGAATGGGTGCGGAGTTTATAAAAACAGGTTCAATGTCTCGGAGTGACCGACTCACAAAATACAATAGACTTATCGAAATACAAAATGGAATATAGTACAATGAAGAGGTATGAATACTCCCGCATCGTTATCGTTTGAGCCTACATCAATAACAGCCTCGCAAGGCGACCAAATCCCGGTAGACATTCTTATATATTCAGGAAAAGATTCGGTCATTTCAACAGATGTATATATAACCTATGATCCACAACTGTTAGAAGTGACAGAGCGCATAGATGGTGGCGATTTATTTCAATCAGTTGGCGTAAAACAGATTGCTCCTGGAAAAGCATATGTGTATGGCATAAATGTAGATATTGCGCAAGCTAAACCTGCCCAGGGCACTATTGCACGCATATACTTTCAAGCACTTTCTTCTGGCACAACCAAACTACAAATTGATTGCGTCCCTTTTAGCAAACAAACGTCTCAAATAGTAAGTCAGCAAGAAGAATTAACAAATATCATTCATTGCGATAGTACACGCACCCACACGTCTACCGTAACTATTTCGGGAGATGATGTGTTGGGAGCAAGCACGCAGAATATATTGAGTCTGTATCGATGGCATATAGGAGCTGTTGTATTAGTAGCTATTCTTACGGCAACATTATATATGCGATACCGTAAACTCACCAAAGAAATCTCATCTCAATAATACCTATGCAAGTAGCTACCACTTTACCCAAATCGATAACAAAGAAGAAGATGTCAATCATTGCTACTGCAGTCGGTATTCCTTTGGTTCTTGCGGCAGTAGTCATAGGGTTTTTCATTATTCAAAGTGGCACCACCAGCGCAAGCGAGCTTGCGCCCAGTAATGTAGATATTCAAATTAAAGACGATGGCTCAGCGCTTGTTACGTGGGAAACAGGTCAGGATTCATTAGCAGTTCTTGAATACGGAGTGAGTCCAGATGCGCTCAGTGAAGTTGCTTTTTCTGAACTGGAAACAACATTTCATAGTATTAATTTAGACTCTCTTGAGCCAAACACTACCTACTATTTTCAAATTCGAAGTGGAGATACTGTGTATGATAATGGGGGGGTATTGTGGGAATTTAAAACTTCAACAGATACCACATCTAATAACAGTTCTGATGGTACTCCTTTGCCCACAATGGGAGGATCTCCAGAAGCTTCTTCATCGGCTACTGCAAGCCCTTCTGCAACCATTGCGCCCACACCTTCTCCAACCGCTTCACCAAGTGGCACACTTACTCCTACCGGATCACTTACACCAACAGCGACCATATCTGCAACCCTTACTCCCACACCAGCAAGCGCGTGTAAATCGAACAATTGCACTACGATACTCCAATCACTGGGAACACTCTGTACTACTCAAGACTATGTACGATGTCTTATGAACGCCAATGTAACCATTACGCAAGGAGCTACAAACACACCTACCCCAACACCTATTTCTGCTGCAATAAAAAGCTCATGCACTATAAGTTCATTCCAATCAAACAGTTGCACTTCGTGGATATGGGAAGCTATGACTGCAAAAGATAAAATGTGCTCAGATGTATTTACTAAGTATTTTGTGCAATGTAAAAGTAATAGCTTCACATCTAATGACGCTGCAACATGGTATTGTAATAAAACCGTCACCAGTAACCAACTATCGCTTCCTTGTGATACGGCACCAACTCCCGCTCCTGGACAATCTATTTTCTGCCGTGTTCGAGCAGAAACTACACTTGGTGGGGATAGTAATGCTACTGATTGGATATATACCAATGGTTCATGTTCGAGTTATGGCAACCTTTCAAGTGTAAGTAATTGTCAAATTGGATATTTACAGCAAAATACCTGCGGCAAATGGAACTGGAGTTTGAATAATGCAACCGATCCACAATGTACCAATGTTCTCGATCATTATAAAGTTCAATGCACCAGTAATGGTATATTTACTACACCAGGTGCTACCACGCCTACCCCTTATTGGTACTGCAATGCAACCTCAAAAACAAGCTCGCTTGATATGCCTTGTGGTAATGCTATTACTCCCGCAAATGGTGAAGTAACTACTTGTAGAGTACGCCCAGAAGATGCATATGGCACAGATGCTCATGCAGGAGATTGGACAACTACCACGGCAACATGCCCAACATCAACACCGACGCCAACTAATACACCAACGCCAACTAATACACCAACTCCTACTAGAACGCCGACACCAGTTCCATAATCATATCGCTCCGTATTGTTGAATAGTGCGTGCGGCAGATTGAGTGGCACGCTTCATACTTTCAACCAGATCTTGTGACTGTAAATAGGTAGAAAAAAAAGTGGCAACGTAACTGTCCCCCGCTCCCGTAGTATCAACTACTTTCACCCGCTGTGCTGGTTCAATATATGTTTTTCCGTGGTGAATGACTTTCGAGCCGTCAGCACCCAGAAGTGCAAGTCCAGAGGTATTGTTGTCACGCATAAGCTTTTCAAAAGCCTCAGATTGGCCTGCTCTTCCTTCCCGTTCGATGCTAAAGATGCACCAATCAAAGTCATCTCTATATTGATAGATAAATGACACATCGCCATTATGTTCAGAAAGGTCGGTAAAGT
The DNA here is from genome assembly GCA_943356515.1 of Patescibacteria group bacterium. Lineage (GTDB taxonomy): Bacteria > Patescibacteriota > Microgenomatia > UBA1406 > GWC2-37-13 > UBA1450. The sequence continues at coordinate 630 of CALRFM010000060.1, read as the reverse complement.
CTGCAATTTTAATGGTATTTGGGAGTGACATTCTGGAAAATGCATCAAAAAAATGTTTGAATTCTGGCAAGTAAAAAGATATTGCGCCATCTTGTGTAGTAAGAAATGCTTCGTGCTCTCTGGATGGAATAAAATCTGCCATCACTCCCAGCTTCCAGTTTTGATAGTGTTGAACTTTATGTTCGTCTAACACCACTTCAATAGATTGAGTCTCTCCACCGGGAATAATATCGATATAATCTATGTTGATATGCTCTTTTTGTAACAGTTCCAATGACTTTTTCCCAATAATATCATCGCCAATGGCACTGACAATAGATGCCTGTGCCCCAGCTCGTGTGGCATGGATGGCATTATTTAGGGCCATGCCGCCAGGGTATTTGTTGCTCGTTTGGGGGTATATGTCTATGCCGATGTCGCCGACTGCGGTGTAGGTGGGTGTTTTCATAATGCTTTTCCTATAATACCAAGATTCTGACCAACGCTCATAAGATCGTCTGTTATATTAGACCTGTTGCGAATTAACTGTTAACTTCTCCCAGTATAAATCATTTTTGTCATAGTGGTCAGATTACTTGGCAATGTCTAGGTGAAAGTTCCAGAGACCTGCGGATAGGAGGGTGAAGGTGT
>CALRFM010000059.1 GCA_943356515.1 Patescibacteria group bacterium | reverse complement strand
TAGAACCTATCTTGGAAGAATCATACGGAGTTATCGTGTATCAAGAGCAGTGCATGGAAATTGCCAATAAGATTGCAGGATTTACCATGGTTGAAGCAGATTTCCTGCGTATGGCCATGGGCAAGAAAAAGAAGAAAATGATGAAAGAGGGGAAAGAAAAATTCCTTATTGGTGCTATCAAAAAAGGCTATACCAAGAAATTTGCCCTCGATCTGTTTGCTAAGATAGAGACATTTTCTGCATACGGATTTAATAAGCCTCATTCAGTGTCATACGCTTTTATAGCTTACTGGACTGCATATATGAAAGCAAATCACCCCGTTGAATACATGACTGCTCTTATGACTGCTGAACTTCATAGCACCGCTGGACCTATGCGAGAGCTTAAAATGGCTCAAGCTTTAGAAGAGAGTAAACGACTCAAGATCGAAGTACTTATTCCCGATATCAATAAATCGTTTTACAACTTTTCAATTGAAGGTCGGTCGATACGATTTGGATTATCTGCCATAAAAAATGTTGGATCTGCTGCAATCGATTCACTTATTGAAGCTCGAAACAATGGTGGTGCGTTTACTAGTTTCCGAGATATGTTGTTTCGAGTAGATCTTCGTAAAGCCAACAAAAAAACTATTGAGAGTCTTATAAAAGCTGGCGCGCTTGATATATTCACAAATAGAGCAACACTCCTTTCGTATTACCCACAATGTGTAAAAGAAATAGCTTCCCATAAAGAACAAATGACCAATGGTCAATTTGGACTCTTTGGCGATCAAGATGCCGCAGCTTATAAATCAGATAATTACACTGAAATACCAGAGCTATCTGAAGATAAACTTGCAGAATTTGAAAAAGAAGTTATTGGATTTTTATTGTCACATAACCCTATGGACCGCCATCAAGAAATCATATCTGCCAAAATAACAAAATATATCGCAGAAATAGGAGAGGCAGATGTAAATAAAACCTATATATTTGCTGGAAATCTAACGCAACTTAAAGTGGTAAAAACAAAAAAGAATAATGATGATATGGCTTTTATACGGGTGAATGACAACTCAGGATCGGTCGAAGTGATTGTATTTCCCAAAACATATGAAGCCAATAAGCCTGATTTGATTCCCAATACCGTAATCCTATTTAAAGGCAAAGTATCTGAACGAGATGGTGAATATAGCATTCTTTTAGAAAAAGTTGTGAATTTAGATAAGAAACTGATGTAATACGTATTTAGTACGTTGACTTCATAAATCATTATTGCTACAATGGCACCAATAAGAACAAAATCATATAAGCATATTGCAGAATCTGGAGAAGTAAAAACGCTGGCGCAGCAACCTTCAAAAAAAAAGCAGTACACATTGTCAAAAGAATATGCTAATCTTGGTTTTTACTTAAGTGTTCCACTGGTTGGAGGTATATTCATCGGAAGATGGCTTGATATGAAGTATGACACCGATGCTTTATATACTCTTTTAGGAATACTCTTTGGTACAATTATCATGTTTTATCATTTAATAAAACTTTACACACACGATGGGTCCGCACATTAGTATAAAGGGAGAAATCATCACCGAACTATTCGGCCTTCCTATAACCAACTCATTTATTACTACGATATTGGTAATCGTAGTATTCTTTTTTATAGCCCGTTTTTATAATTCAGAAATACAAAAGAAAGATAGGAGTTTGGGATTTTATGCACTTCATGGCGTTCTTACATGGCTCTATACTATGTTTGAATCAGTACTTGGCAAACACATTAATACTTTTTTCACTCTTGTTGGAGGGTTTTTCTTTTTTATTCTTCTTATGAACTGGTCTGGGCTCATTCCAGGGGTAGGATCTATTTTGATAGCTCCACAAGTGAGTCATCAAATAGAAGAAGTGCACGAAGAAGAAGAGAAAGATGAAGTAGCTCATAGTAATAAAATTCCATTGTTTCGTGGTGGTACGGCTGATTTGAATACTACCCTGGCTCTTGCACTTATATCTGTGCTTGGCACGCAACTTTTTGGATTTAAGTTTTTAGGACCCATTAATCATTTAAAAAAGTACTTTGATTTCCGTGACCCGATTATGATACTATTAGGACCATTAGAATTGGTTGGCGAAGTGGCTCGTATTTTATCATTCGCGTTCCGACTCTATGGAAATATATTTGCAGGAGAAGTGCTTCTGAGCATTGTTCCTTTTTTATTGCCGGTATTTTTATCTTTTGTCGTATCGCCCTTGTTCTTTATGGAGATATTCGTAGGATTGGTGCAGGCTCTGGTATTTGCCATGCTATCTACGGTATTTATAAACATGGCTATTTCGACACATCATTAAGTAATTTTAATTATTAATTTATTTATTTACTATGGAAGCAGAAACAATGAGACTACTGGCCACTGCATTAGCAATAGGAATTGGAGCTCTTGGACCTGGATTGGGAGTTGGATTAATTGGAAGTAAGGCTATGGAAGCATTGGGTCGAAACCCTGAAGCTGAAGGAGCCGTTCGCACTACTATGATTCTTGCTATAGCATTTGCAGAATCAATCGCTATTTTCGCACTCGTAGTGGCGCTCATTATAAAATTTGTCTAATACGGGGAAGATATTATGGAAAACCTTGGAATAGATGTAAAACTAATTGTCGCCCAAATGGTGAGCTTTGGTGTTTTTTATCTTGTGTTTAAGAAGTTCATTTCTGGTCCCCTTTTTGGATTTCTTAAGAAGCAAAAAGAACAAGAAGAGCTTCGCGATAAACTTGCTGGAGATCTAGAGAAGCGTAGCGCTCAGCTTGAAGAAAAAGATAAAGCTATGGATAAAGAGCGAAAAGCAGCTCTTACCAAAGCTATTGCTGCAAGTAAAAAAGAAGCACTTGTTGTAAAAGCTGAAATAGTAGCTGAAGCCAAAAAAGAGGCAGAAGCCCTCGTTGAAGCTGCAAAGACACAGATACAAGCTGAACGTGAAACTATGCAAAAAGACATGCGAAAACAAATAGTAGAAATATGTGTAATGATCGTTGAAAAAGCATTGCATGATTACTTGACACCACAAGCACGAAAAGACATCACAAAACACATCATTGAGCAGGCTCCAAAAGCCAAAATATAAGTAGACTCAATTATTGTATAACTATGATTATTGAACCTAAATTAAAAGCAGATTTGAAGGCATACCTTTTGGATAGATTAAAGACTAAAAAGGTAGCTAAAGTAGTGGTTAAAGCGCCATACCTTCTTGGCGATGACGAGATACAGATGCTCAAACAGCGCATTGAAATGCTGGGTAAGGCAACCATACACCAAGAAATTGACGAATCTATACTTGCCGGATGTATAATACAATTCGGTTCTCAGGTAATAGATCTATCACTTAACAGTGAGTTACAAACATTGGAACACATTCTTTATGAAACAGTTTGATCAATACATTAAAGAAATTGAAAAAGAGTTAGATAGCAGAAAAGGTATTTCTGTAGAAACTCAAGAAATTGGAACAGTAGTTGAAGTGAAAGATGGTGTAGTAACATTATCTGGACTCGACAATATTGGCTACGGAGACATCATAGAATTTGAAAATAATGAAAAAGCACTGGTTATCGATCTGTTGGAAGATATGGTCGGAGCAATTGTATTAGGAGACTACCTCAGTATTACTGCTGGGCATAAAGCAAAAGGAACTGGTATCACTCTTTCTATTCCTGTTGAAGACAAGATACTGGGAAGAGTAGTAGATCCACTTATGCGCGCACTTGATGGCGGCGCAGATATCAAATCAAAAACATATTACCCCATTGAACGGCTTGCTGCGGGTATTGTAGAACGACAATCAGTTACGGTGCCACTTCAAACTGGCATTAAAGCAATTGATGCGCTCATTCCTATAGGAAGAGGACAGAGAGAGCTTATTATCGGAGACCGTGGAACCGGTAAAACAACGATTGGCATAGACACAATCATAAATCAGAAAGGTGAAGATGTCATCTGTATATATTGTGCCATAGGACAGAAAAAATCTAAAGTAGCAACAACCATAGAATTATTACGACAAAAGGGCGCATTGGAATACACCGTTGTGGTAAACGCAGCAGCGTCAGACCCAGTCACGTTGCAGTATTTGGCTCCCTATGCAGCTACTGCTGTTGCAGAGTTTTTTATGGATAAAGGGAAAGATGTACTGGTAATTTACGATGATCTTTCCAAACATGCTTGGGCATACCGACAAGTGTCACTTATTCTTCGCAGACCAGCTGGTCGTGAGGCATATCCAGGAGATGTATTCTATCTTCACTCAAGATTGCTGGAACGTTCTGCACGTATAAACAAAGAGCATGGAGGAGGATCTATCACAGGGCTTCCTATCATTGAGACCCTTGAAAATGATGTGTCGGCATATATTCCTACCAATGTTATTTCTATAACCGATGGACAAATCTTTTTAGAAACTGATTTATTCAACTCTGGTATTCGACCAGCGGTAAACGTTGGACTATCGGTGTCACGGGTAGGATCTGCAGCACAAACAAAAGCCATGAAGCAAGTTGCTGGCAAGCTTAAGCTTGATTTAGCCCAATACAGAGAGCTTAGTGCATTTTCACAATTTGAATCAGATCTTGACGCTGAAACCAAAAAACTTCTCAACAGAGGTGCCAAAGTAACACAGCTTTTGAAACAAAAGCAAAGCGAACCCTACACCTTAGGTGAGCAAGTAGCTATTATTTGGGCTGGCACAAAAGGATATTTAGATGAAGTAGATTTAGCAAAAGTACCAGTTTTTGAAGCATCATACCTATCTGATTTACGAACACGAGGCAAAAAACTATTACATGAAATAAATACCGAAAAGATAGTTTCAGAAAAGCTTGAAAAAGAACTTGAGAAGTTTGTAAAAGACAATTTACCCGAAGCATGAATATACGGCTCGTAAAAAAGAAAATTAAGTCAGTCAAAAATGTGCGCAAGATAACAAAAGCAATGCAGATGGTATCTGCGGTTAAAATGCGTAAAGCACAACAGTTGGAGGTTGAAAGTAGGCCTTATAGAGACGGACTTACTGAAATGATAGGAAAACTATCGGGTAAAATAGATCCATCCCAAGCAAAGCTCATGCAAATAGATATGAGCAATGCTCAGAAAGAAATTGTGGTTGTATTTGCATCTAACAAAGGGTTGGCAGGAGCTTTTAATATAAGTGTTTTTAGGCATGCACTGAAAGAATATGCAAGTTTTAAAGACATAGATATTGTTACGGTTGGCGCTAAGGCAACACAGTTTTTTGGCCGTATGAAAGATGCCCATATAATTGCGGATTTTTCAGGAAACAATTTACTCTTGGAGTATTCGGCATTGTTTGATTTTTTACTTGATAAATATAAAACGGGTCAATACAAAAAGGTTTCGTTGATATTTACCCAGTATATTTCAACATTAAAATCCGAGGTTGTAAGTGCACCACTATTGCCACTGTCAATGGTAGATATGGATATTGCGAAGGTTAAAGATGAAGCGAGTTCAAATAAAAATAAAGACGTGCTCATAGAGCCATCTCCAGAAGAGATATTAGAGCAACTATTATTAAGTTTTTTAGAATATAAAGTAAGAGGAGCAATCATAAGTAGCGAAGCGGTAGAGCACTCTGCACGCATGATGGCCATGAAGAGTGCCACAGACAATGCAACCGAGCTTATTTACGATATGAAGCTCTTATCAAATAAACTAAGACAAGAAAAAATTACCAATGAGCTTTTGGATATGATTACAGCCAAAGAAAGCGTTGAAGGATAAATTATTTATTGAAAGTTATTAATACACATATGTCACACGGTACTGTCATTTCGATTCGGGGAGTTGTTATAGATATTCAATTTCCAGAAGATAAAACACCAAAAGTATACGATGCTCTTACGATAGAAGATAAGAATTTAGGAACTGTTACTCTAGAGGTCCAGTCAGTATTGGGCGCAGGATTAGTACGTACCGTAGCTATGACTGATGTGTATGGTATGAAGCGTGGTGCAAAAGTATCTAACACTAATCACCCCATAGAAGTCCCCGTAGGCGAAGAAACATTAGGACGCATATTTAATGTTTTGGGAGAGGTGATCGACGAAGGCAAAGAAGTGAAAACTGCAAAGAAGCTTCCTATCCACAGAGAAGCTCCAACACTCATTGAACAATCAATCAAAGAAGAAGTATTTGAAACAGGTATAAAGGTTATTGATCTTATCGCTCCTCTTTCAAAAGGTGGTAAGGCAGCCATATTCGGCGGTGCCGGCGTAGGGAAAACCGTAACTATACAAGAACTTATTCACAATGTAGCAAAGCAGCACGAAGGTGTGTCTGTCTTTACCGGTGTGGGAGAGCGTACTCGCGAAGGAAATGATTTGTGGAATGAGATGAAAGAAACTAAAGTATTAGGTAGTACTGTTTTGGTTTTTGGACAGATGAACGAACCACCTGGTAACCGGTTGCGTGTAGCCCTAAGCGGCGTAACTCAAGCAGAGTATTTCCGAGATGAGAAACACATGGATGTACTCCTTTTCATAGATAACATCTTCCGATTTGCACAAGCTGGTGCAGAAGTATCTGCCCTTTTGGGACGTATTCCATCGGCAGTAGGGTATCAGCCAACACTGGCAACAGAAATGGCAGCGCTCCAAGAGCGTATTACATCTACAAAAACTGGTTCTATCACATCACTACAAGCGGTATATGTACCAGCAGACGATTACACTGATCCAGCGCCTGTGGCAACCT
>CALRFM010000058.1 GCA_943356515.1 Patescibacteria group bacterium | reverse complement strand
CCAAAGAATGAAAATATACCTCCAACTAAAAGCTTTCCAAACCGATCGCTCGTGGCATTATAAATTTGGTACAGCTTGTAAAGTAACACAATGTATACAAACATTAAAAGCATGCTCCCTACAAAGCCAAGCTCTTCTCCGATAATGGCAAAAATTGAATCAGTGTGCGCTTCTGGCAAGAATAGGTATTTTTGCCTCGATGCACCAAATCCTCTTCCTAATATGCCGCCTTCTGAAAGAGAGATGAGAATCTGGTTAATATGAAAGCCTACTCCCAATGGATCATTTCCTGGGTCAAGAAATGCAGTAAGCCTGCGGAGTCTGTACGGCGCTACAAATATGAGTCCCACAAAGAAAGCGATAGATATTGGGACGAGACCGAGAAGATAATAAAGTCGCTGTCCAGCAAGAAAATACATCAAAACACTTATACCAAAAATGATTATGGCGGTGCCCATATCTGGCTGCAGTAAGATAAGAAACATAAGCCCACCCGTAAGCAGAAGGAACGGGAGAAATCTCCTTTTATCTTTTGAAGTAAACCACGATGACAAATACAATATGGTTGCAAGCTTTGCAAATTCGGTTGGTTGAATCGTGATAAAGCCCAGATCGATCCACCGCCTGGCTCCCCCAACTTTTTGCCCAATACCAGGAACCAGTACAACCAACAACAGGAGCACGACCACTATCATGGCCGGAAGTGAAAAATAATATAAATTCTTATAACTATAAAAAGCAAAAAACGACATGACGGCTATACCCAGTAGAATCCACCGTATTTGTAATTTAAGAAAGAAGAAACTATCTCCAAAGCTATTGAGAGCATTTATCGATGAAGCCTCAAACACAAATACAATACCTATGAGAGATAGGACGATGGCTATTCCAATAAGCACCCATGAAATTGAGTGTTTCTTATGTTTCATGGGTACGAATACACGTTTGGAACTGATCACCTTTTTCTTGAAAATTCTTCCACAGACTGTAACTTGGTGAAGCAGATGATAAAAGACAGACCGACCCAGACGGTGTGTGTTCAAATGCATAGTTGACTGCATCTTGCATCTCATGCACATGTTTTATATTAAGGATGTCTGGATGCTTGGTGTGTAACTCTTCGGCGATTCTATTGCCAGAATCGGGGAACACTACTATGTTTTCAATATGCTTGTCATACAACATATCGATAAGCTGGGAAAAATCATACCCTCGATCTTCTCCACCGAGAAAAATGGTACTAACATTTGGGATCGCATTAAGTGCTGCAATGGTAGATTCTGGCGTAGTAGATATAGCATCATCTATGAATGTGATGCCCTGATACGTTCCTACTGTTTCGAGTCGGTGAGGCAATGGTTGAAATGATGCTACGGCAGATTTGAATACATCATCTGAAATATGAAACAATTGTGACACGGTATATGCGGCGCGTAGATTATCTTGGTTGTGGCCGCCGATGAGTTTAGATGTTGTGTGAGGCATATCTGTTGCATAAGGCAACGCTTGAGCTTTTGATTCTGTTGCCCAATTGGCAAGTTGTGGATATGACGGATTAAACACGTAATAATCTTCGGGTGAAGTATTCGTTATAATGTTCTTTTTTGCTTCATAATACTTCTCCACTGTGCCATGATAGGGAATATGCTCGAGGAATAAACTTACAATAACAGCTATGTGTGGCGAATACGTTATATCTGCAAGTTGATAGCTTGACAGCTCTATGGCATAGATTGTGTTACCGTCTGTCGGGTCAAATGCACTCAGCATGGGAGTGCCGATATTTCCTACCAGTTTCACCTGCTTTCCGCCAGTTTTTAGAATATGATAGATGAGTGATGTGGTGGTGCTTTTTCCTTTTGAACCAGTAACGCCAATAGTTTGAGCACCTGTTGGAAGATTGGCAAAAAAGATGTTGGTTGCAGTGGTATATGGAACGGTGATATCTCTTGCTGGTATGCCAGGCGTTTTTATCACTACCTCATAGTCAGCTTGTTTGACAAGGTAATCTGCTCCATCTGATGAGTCGGTGATGGTGATGCGAGCACTCGGCACATACGTTTCGAGAAATGTTTTGGTTGCTCTTCCTTCAATACCGTATCCGGCAATAAGAATATGTTTGTTATGAAGATTTGATATATTCATAAAAGTATTTCATTATAACGTCATCTTTATATTCTCCTTTATTAAGGGCTCGTGACAATGCTTCTGTAACCTCTTTTGGCGTTCCAACACATTCAAATGGTTTGACTCCTTTTTCACCCCAAAGTTCTTGATAAGTTGATAGGAGTGATTTTTGCGCAAATAAATTCTTGCCAACTGTTGATATTGCCGTTTCTTTTGACACAAAGGCCGCAAGCAGAGCAAATACAAATGCACACTTTGGGCACTCGCCACACCATTTTGAATGAGTTAATTGATGAGTGATAGAAAAATTTCTGTTGCAGCTAGAAAATAATGATAAATAGTCTGGTGACTTTATAAATAACTCCATAATTTGCATTTCAGACAATGGTCGAAGGAGTGAGAGATAATTAAGCTGTGGTGATATTGTGTCGTGGATAAAGGTTTGGAATAATGTTTCAAATGTTTGAGATTTGCTCCACTGATGATTTATTTCTTCACCTAAATAATTTGTATTACCTATGCTTGATGAACGCTCATTTCCCACAAGTACTGATGCGTAATCATACACAACACATAACAATACGCCAATTGCCCCGTACACAGCAGATATAGGAATATGGCCGTTATAGGTGTCGGGCTGTTTGCTCAACTTCATAAGCTGCGGGTCAAGCATACGCTTTATCATAAGCGTCTGCTTCCCCAATTTGCTACTTATAGTATCGATAAGGGGATAGTGGTGTTGCGTCTCCACAACATAGGTATCAAATGCTCTGTTTTGAGATTTGAGCATCTCTGCTACTACAATGGAGTCCTTTCCTCCACCCAATCCCACTAAACTTCGTTTATTTTGACGTAATTTAGTAGGGCGTGATTCAAGAGATGTATCGGATGGAAATGAGACTAAACCTCGAAAATCGATGTTGTTTTTAAAGTAAAACTCTCCCAGTCCCTGCGTATAAAGCGTATTAAAGAAATATGCTTGAGAGGGTTTGAGAGTGTATCTATTGATGATAATATCTTTCGGGCAGTATAGCTTCCAATAACTTATGCCAAGCATCAGGTGAAGCATCTGCAGAATACTCGATAAGACTGGCTCTGGAACTTCTCGAGTAACTGGTTTGGGGAGTGTAAGTGTTTCAGTAAAAAAGTAAGAATTACCCGTTGTAGACAGTCTGTATGTGAATGAGATACTCCCATTTTTAAGATTATTATCTATCCCTTCAAAGGTAAAAGATTGTGACATAAGCTCATTATACTAGGAAATATGAAAGAGATCAGTTTGCCTTTGCCTCTTGCTTTGGAGAAGGCACATTGGGCTTTATGATGGTTTTGTAGCAGTATGAGTTCTTTTCGGTGCCAGAGATGAAATACTCAATTTTATCGGCGTAACATGGCTTTGCTACAACGTTTGATGGCATTACTTGTTCACCTTGCATGTCGTATTCTGTAAGGAGATACGTCATCATGCGATTAAATATAGGTCCAGCACCAACTGACCCAGCAAGCTCCTGCATAGGAGCATTGTCGTTGTTTCCGATCCACACTCCTACTACTACCTCTGGTGTATACCCTACTGTCCATCCATCTTTGTAATCGTTGGTAGTTCCCGTCTTCGCAGACACACGGTAGTTAGGAAAAACAAGAGAGCTATTGGGACCAAAGGCTTGTACCCGCGCACTATTATCTGCCAATATGTCTGAAATAATAAATGCCACTCCAGGGTCTATGACTGAATGTTGTTTGGGATCTAATGCTTCAACGGTACGTTCTCGATAATCGGTAATGGAACGAATAGGGGTTGGTTCTACTTTATATCCACCATTTGCAAGTGCCCCAAATACTTGCATTAATTCTATGAGCGTCACCTCTCCACCACCAAGACTCAGTGACAAACCAAAGCGAGATGAGTCATTCCATGAATCGATTCCTAAGGATTTTGCATATTCTACAAACGGCTGTACACCGAGGGAATTTAATACCTTCACCGCAGGAATATTGTATGAATTGGCAAGTGCGAAGCGAATGGGTACGCGCCCATGGAATCTGCCATCATAGTTTACTGGTCGATACGGGTCACTTCCTGCATTCTGGAAAATAATGGGAGAATCATCCATTGGTGAAGCTGCAGTAAAACCATTTTCCAAAGCCATAGCATAGAGCATTGGTTTTAAGGTAGATCCGGGCTGGCGCAGTGCGGTAGTCACATTGAACGCACCGTATGGATCGGCAAAGTAATCTACAGACCCAACCATGGCAAGTATTTCACCGGTATTTGGATTCATGACGACTATTCCTCCGTTTGAAACATTACGTGGGTAGAGCTTACTGACCTCTTCTTGCAATATGCGTTCTGCTTCTTTTTGTATAGTTAAATCTAATGTTGTTTGTACGCGAAATCCTGCTTCTTGTACTTGTTGGGTTCCATATTCTTCCTCAAGTAATGCTCGGGTATACATAACAAAATGAGGTGCACGAATGTTGTGTTCTGGGGCAATGACATTCAACTGGGTACTTGAAGCTTCTGTATATTCTTTGGTTGATATGTATCTCTCTTCTTTCATCTGATACAACACCTGGTTACGGCGCTTGAGTGCAAGTTCTGGATTTACAAAAGGGGAATAGATGGAAGGCGCGCGTGGCATTCCGGCAAGAAGTGCCGCTTCGCTAAGTAATAACTCAGAGGCGGGTTTGCCAAAATATACTTGTGCTGCCTGTTCTATTCCATACGATTCTCCGCCATAAGAAACCTGGTTTAAATACATTTCCAAAATTTCATCTTTTTTATACATTTGCTCTGCCCACAGTGCAATAATCATTTCCTTTACTTTACGATCAATAGTACGGTCTTGAGTAAGAAGTGCTGTTTTGACGAGTTGTTGCGTTATGGTAGAACCACCTTGAAGCTCCTTTGTTATAGCAGTATCTTTTAAAGCTCGAAGCACTCCGCCCACCACAGAAATACCCTGATGGCTATAAAAATCTTTATCTTCAATTGCAATGGTTGCCTGGGCAAGATATTTTGGAATGGTGTCAAGCGATATTGAAGTTCTATTTACATCTTTGTAAATCTCAAATAATAACTTTCCATTTCGATCATACAGATGGGTAGATTGAGCAAAGTTAATCTCGCCAATATAGCGTGGTGATGGGAGCCTTGCTATGACCAAATACATCTGAAAGAGAACAAAGCAGGTAAAACACGTGGTGAAGCCATAGACAAAAAAAGTAAAGTATCTACTTCGAATGAATTTCCAGAGTGATGTTATTAAGCCGATAATATATCGAATTGTTCTAGAAATATGAGCCTTTCTTAACAGTCTCAATATGCTCACTATCGATTGGAAGATGGTGATATGAATAAACTCACCTAAAGACAATGCAAAAAGTATTACATAATAAAGCACAAAAAAAATAACCTGTTCGACTTGAAAATTCATAGCCCTATTCTAACAAAGCTATAGGCTAATTTAAAGCGGTAAATCGCGCACCAGTCGCGCCTTGACAACGAGTCGTTGTAAATAGGTTCCAGGAGGAACACAGGTGATAAGCGTGAGGTATGATTCATTGAATTGTTGTTCTAGTACTGACACTTCATCTGGATCTACTATAAAGATATCAGTCACTTCATATTCATATTTATTCCCTTCTACTTGCGCAGTTATCTTGTCTCCTAATTCCATTTGAGGCAAATAGGTAAATACGGTTTTATAATCTTTTGCATTGTAAAGTTGGGGAAGCGTAGAGTGGCCGAATATGGCAACATTTCCATATTGACCGGGCAATGAGGTAGGTAAATAATGTATGAGTGTGGTAGATAAATCGTTTCCCCCTACTTCGACAGATAGGTTAGATAGGTTCAGTCGAGGAATAGACAGTGTGTAGTGTTTGAGTTTCACTTCATTTTGAGCTGTGGGTAAATTCGATGTCGGAAACCATATATTGGCCTGTGTAAAATCACTGAGGTTGTTGGAATAAGATGCAGTGTCGGCATATACGGACTGTGCAAACTCCAATGAAGACACTATGCTATCTTCTGGAAGTGGAGATGTTGCAATGCGTTTTAAAAAGAGACGAGCATAGAGCTCAAATGAGATCATAGGGTAGAAGGTCCAAAACAACATGCCCAACCCAGCAATCAATATGACATAGGAAAGTCCGCGAAGAGCTTTGCGCACGCGTGAAGGAGTATGTTTGACATAAATTTTAAGAGCCATTTATTTTATTTTTGTTTCAATGGTAATATTTTTGCCAAATAATGGCGTCCACAATATGCCAGAAAGTTTGATGTCTTCTACTTCATATAATGACTTAATCTTAGATATAAGAGATTGTTGTGAAGTACCAGTGGAAACTCCCAGAATTTTTTTCGTGTCAATCTTTTTGAAACTATTTGCTTTAGTATCTACACTCAAAAAGGCAGTATCGCCATCTACTTCAACATCTTCAATGCGGTACTCCAATCCTTTACCTTCTACGGTAAAACCATTTTTCAATTCTTTTTCAAGCAGAGTAATAAGTTCTCTTTTAAAGAGTCCATCACTCAAACTATAAAATTCTATTTCAGATTCTGCTTTCAAAGTAAGGAGCTCCGCTTCTTCTCCCACTTCAGCCGAAAAAGTAGTCTTCCCTAGTGATGCAGATGTAAGTGAGGAAAGGAGCACATCGTCTTTTGATACGCTTGTGCCCAGAACATCTTCACTTCCTTTTTTAGCCAAGTCTT
>CALRFM010000057.1 GCA_943356515.1 Patescibacteria group bacterium | reverse complement strand
TTTACTAAAAGCACCACGCGAACGATTGTCTTCTTATCGTCGTCGAGTAAATTCTGTTGATAGGAATATTGTTTTAAAGATGTGTTGAAATTTTCACTTACTAAAAGCTCGATAATTGCGTCTTTAGCTTTGTTTTGTTGTTTGTAAAAAGATGCAATGCGCTGGTCTAATATGGCTTTTTGAGAAATGAGTCGCTCTTCTCCACTGGTAATATCTGCTTCTTTTTTGACAATTCCTTGCTCAATGGCCAGAACTGATGCCTTAATGTTTGCAATTTGTGCGGTGAATCCGGCAAGTTGCTGTTCGTTTATTTGCGTTGCATTTTGAGAACCTTTAAGAACTTCGTTGAGTTTTGATAGTTTTACATTTATGTCTTCAAGCTCATCTGCGTGAACAATAGATGCCGATGCATAAGAAAATAATATGAAAATAGTTATAAAATAAATTGTTAAGACGCGGTGCATGATTACATTATATCGAATATATATGTAAGTTTCTGTATACTAATATCATGCGCAATACCGTAATATATATTGGAATTCTATTCTTACTACTCATCGGTATTCTGTTGCTATCTCCGCGTGGAGTTGGCGCCCAAGCATCCCGCAATGCAGAATGTGATGCGTGTGGATATTGTCTTGATAAAGAAATTCCGGGAAACTGGGCTCAATGTAAATCCTGCATATACCCTACTGCAAATGACCTTGCAACAGAAAATACTACACTGACAATTGATCCTGTGCTCAACAGGCCCGCACTTCAGCCAGCCAAAGGGAAATACTTTACTCAGCTTGGATGTATAGATACCAGCCTCTCATCGTTTCAAGATGCAGGAGCTGCGGGAGGGGTTCTTAATTTTATTCTGAGTCGTATTATGTTCCCCATTACAGGAGTTCTTGCATTTATGAGTATTATTTATGGAGCATTTTTACTGGCTACCTCTCAAGACGATCAGATGCAGATTCAACGAGGGAAAAGATACGTGTATGGAGGTATCGTCGGCGCACTGTTTACCTTTAGTGTCGTGCTTATTGTGAATACTGTTGGTTCAGATATATTGCGAATTCCAGGGTTTTCTAAGGGAACGCCTATAAAGATTAATGTGGCGTCTAACTGCTTAGAGGTAAAGGGAGCTACAAAAACGCTTTGCCCTATTCTTAAAGTTCGTATATCTAAAAATAATGTAGTTGTAGAAGAAGGCGTGGTAGGAGAAGTTCCAACGTTTAAAGTGGGCGCCCCCACGATGCCTAGTGATGGCGACTACGCTCAATTTACTTATTACTCTAACCAAGACATAACGCAAGACACTATTGGTAGCACTTTTGATTTGAGCATCTTCTACGACAATGATGAGACGAATGGGCAAGGAGGCACGGCCTTCCGTGATAAAAACCTCCATATCAAGAGTGTTATTGTTGATGATAAACGCTGTGCATCAATGCAACAGGGGGGTTGGTCAAATCCAAATGCGCTCGTGTTTATAACCAACAATGGAACGCACCAGTGTACATCCTGGCAGTAACCACTACAATACATAAATGAGGAGAATAATCATTCCTCCCCACAAGGCCATGGTTATAAGAAGTGGTTTGTCTGTTGTTATGATTTTCTCGGGTCGTTCACCCTCTTCGTGCTCATACAAAAGCTGTGCATAGCGCGATATACCATACACGACAAATGGGATCGTCACCATCATAAGCTTGCGCGCTTCAAGAGATGATGATAAGCCTGGAATGGACCTTATGATATTCTGCTTTTCACACTGGGCAATTTCTCTAGAATTGTGATAGAGATTTCTACAAATACTACTTCCTTCATTGTAAATAGTTTGTTGTGATGGATCAATATAAAGAGTGTAGGCAAAGAGCGCATATGACACGATAGTAAGTGTGGCAAACGTTGCAGAAAGAAAATACAACATGTGATTTTTATATCGAAATAATGACTCACGCGTTGCACTTCCTTGAGTCACCAGCTCGGCATGACGTTTTACCGTAGCCATGAAAAGCGAGATGAAAAAGATGGTAAGCAAAAGCCATACAGGAATGTGGTATCCGGTTACAACAACTCCAGCAAGAGCTCTTAATACAAAAGATGCAGAGATGGTAAAGATGTCTACTATTGGATATCTTTTAAGATAGAGCGAATAATAAAAATGAAGAAGAAGGAAAATAAGAGAAAGTAAAAAGAATGAGAATGAAAACATGAGTGCTAATATGAGCGATGCTATGGTGAGAAGGAATACGATAAATGTTGCTTGCGGTATACTTATCACGCCAGATGCGAGGGGGCGAAACTTCTTGATGGGATGCTTTTTATCGTACTTATAATCTATGATGTCGTTGAGGATATAAGAAGTGGATGAAAGAAGACAAAATATAAAAAATGCATAGAGCGAAGCTTGAAGGAGGACTGGATCAAAGAGCTTCCCTGCAAACAATATTGCCGCAAAAATGATGGAGTTTTTTATCCATTGATTTATGCGTAAAGCCCGCGCATATATGTAGAAAGTTTTTACCATTGGTTCAATTGGTTAGATTATACACTATCTCACACCCACTAAATAACTCTCAGCAATCTGAAAAACAGAAAGCTGATAAAGTAAAATAGAACAACCTGAAATGCAGATAGATATAACGTAAGGAGAATAGTAATGATAGCAAGAATGAAAAATGCTTCATTGTGTATAGCGGGGAGTAATCCTTTAGTAATAAGCATGAGAATAGCTACGGTTAAAAGTGTCTGTG
The DNA here is from genome assembly GCA_943356515.1 of Patescibacteria group bacterium. Lineage (GTDB taxonomy): Bacteria > Patescibacteriota > Microgenomatia > UBA1406 > GWC2-37-13 > UBA1450. The sequence continues at coordinate 4,123 of CALRFM010000057.1, read as the reverse complement.
GCTCAAACCATAATAAATCCCATCCCAATATCATGGCGAGCCCCAATAGAACTGCTGCTAAGATAAGAAATATCTCTTTAGTGTCAAAAAAGAATGGTCCAAAATACATATAATTATTCTACAGGGGGATATAAACTTTTACTACTCTTCCATCGCTTAAGTGCACTTGGTGAACTTCAAGTTGCACCCCTTTGTCTACTTTAACTATCGTTTCGCCAGTCTCTGGGCGCTCTGCAGCGTACACTCCGGTGCGTATGGGAGTGTAATCTAGATGTTCGACCGAGCTCACTTGCTGAATTTTGGCTGTTTGCACGATGTTATTTCGTGCGTTGCTGTCAGTAGGATTTTGAACAAAGGCCAAAATACTTGCAGGAATAGCACGCAGATTCCCTGCCATGTTTGGATTGAGTTGTGGTGTGTTGGCGACAAACACATGTGGCGAACCATACTTGGCGAAAGCAAAAGCAAGCGCCATGCCCACGAGTATCATTATTCGTTTATATCTATTCATATTGAATTGGAATCAATTTTAAAACACGCATCATAATTGCCACTGCCATCGCATGCAGGAAGGTATATCGGGCTAGAGACAGTGACAGTTTCTCGTTGTTCAGATCTTGATATGGTTGATATAGCTTGGATAGGTTGCGCAGTGGGTGCGTTGGGCACTGTGGTAGCAGTGGCAGCTGGTACTGGCGTATTTGTTACAACTCCTGCGCACTCGCTCAGTGTTGGAACACAAATAATGCTATTGGGACAGTGTATGTAGTTTGTTTGTGTGCAGATTGGGGTCACAGTCGGAGGTGGACTGGTTGGCGCAAGAGCACTTGTTGGATTTGCTCCTCCTCCAGAACTACCACCACCTGAGTTGTTTCCTGCAAATAGAGAGATTACTGTGCTTCCAGGTATGTCTGTTTCTGTGACACAACCGGCCGTGTCTTCCCAATTGTATACAACAACTCGATACTGAGTTCCTGCATTAATTGTTATTGCGGGATCTTTATGAAGTTGTACCGTTCCAGTTCCATTGGCTATAGTCCAACTCATGGTTCCTGGTTGTGGTTTTGGTTGATTTGGTATATCTTGACCTGCCACAAGTTGTTGGCCTGCTGGCTTACTAGGATCAATAAGGGCGCATACGAGTGTTGTAGATGTGTTAATCGCAACCTGACATTTACCACCCGATATAAGTTTGGGATTTTCAAGGAGTGGACATTTAACTCCAGAAGCTTGTGTTTCAGTTGTTTGAATTTCTTTATTAAGGGTTGTTGTTACGAGAGTTGCCACCGCAAGCACAGCAAACGTGGTTAAAATAACAATGGTAGATATCTCTCCGCGCCGTGTATTCATATAGATATAAATGATTATAGTATTAAAACAGTTATCTAACAACAACGATGCTTGTGCTATCATATGAGGTATGAGCCGACCCTACCTTATTGTCCCCCAACTTATCGAACAGCCCACCTGGGGTGGAGATTATATCGTTGATTTGAAGGGATGGAAAAACCAAAAAGGTCTGGCACACAAGAAGATTGGTCAAAGTTATGAGCTCTCAGGAAAATCGCTTTTAGCGACCAATATTATAAGCAGTGATGACAGGGGTCTTTATAAACCCAATACTACCACTCCCCTTGAGGATGTGCTAGAAGCAGGTGAAACTATGCCACTTCTTATTAAACTAAATCAAGCTCGCGGCAATTCATTCCAATTACATATTAAGCCTAGACAACAGAATAGCATGTGGAAGCCAAAACCCGAGTCGTGGTATTTTTTGGAAAAAGGATATATCTCGCTCGGTCTTAACCCACAAACTTCTATTGATGAATATAAAAAAACGTGCCAAGCTATCGAAGGTTATATGATAGATCTTTCCCAACAAGTAAAAGACAAATCGCGCCAATTGAGTGAGGCCCGCAGGGAAGCACAACATTTTATCAAAGAACAAAATCCCTGGCAATTTGTGAATCGATATTTGGTAGATCAATTCGACCTTATTGATCTTTCTATGGGAGCCATCCATCATTCTTGGGAAGAAGATCCAGATAACCATGTAGGAAATGTGGTGTATGAAGTTCAGTTAGATGTCACTGATGATGAATCTACCATGCGCTCATTTGATCAGGGAAAAATCAAAGATGACGGAAGTATCCGCGAAGTAACCATCGATGACTACTTTGCACATATCGACACTAACCTTAAGCATAATTCCTTTGAATATCTTAAGCGCACATCAAATAGAAATACATTGTTGAAAACAGACTATTATATATTAGAAAGGTATGAAGTATCTGGTAAACAGCCACAACAAACCAACGGGTTATGGCATCATGTGTATGTACAAAATGGCACCATAGCATTAACAGGAGCTGAAAGAACACTCAGCATATCGAAAGGCCATTCGTGCTTTATTCCATCAAGTGTGGACAGCTATGTTGTATCATCAAATGAAGCAGTAATATTAGTTACTCATTTACCGTAACGCCATGCAATTTACCTTTCAAAAAACCTCTCGTGTCGACGAGCAGGAACTAACCAAAACTATTGAATCACTTTCAGACTATCAATCTCATCTTCAAGAAGTAATAGCTAAAGGTGGATATGATTCTGATGAAGCGTCAATCAATCTTCCTTCAGATAATGAGCTCATTGAGAGTGTAATGCAAATGACTGGCAAAAAGAAATCTCCGAATCTAAAATATATTATTGTTATTGGTATTGGTGGATCAAATTTAGGAACTAAAGCCATCTATGATGCTCTCTATGGGTATTATGATGTAATGCGAAATGATAGGTTCCCCAAGATGATTTTTCTTGATACACAAGATGCAGATGTCTTATCGAATCTTTTTTCACTCCTTTCCTCTCTTTCTGACCCGAATGAAATTCTCATCAATGCCATCAGTAAATCTGGGAGCACGACAGAGACTGTGGCAAATTTTGAAGTAGTTTTTGACATGCTTAAAAGTCGCCTCTCCTCTATCGCCGACCGAATAGTATTTACCACAAATGTTGGATCAAAACTCCACAAGGCGGGAAATAATAATGGCATTGACGTGCTTAATCTTCCAGAAAAAGTTGGTGGGCGCTACTCTATCTTCTCTGCCGTTGGCCTCTTCCCTCTTGCTCTGTTGGGGATAGATATTGAAGAATTGATGACCAATGCGGTAAACATGCGGTATATATGCGTTAATTCACCAAGTGTTGAGAATCCTGCATTAGTGTCGGCGAGTATTCTTTTTGCACAGTCGAAACAAGGAAAAAACATACATGACAATTTCATATTTGCCCCGCAACTTGAATCGATGGGTAAATGGTACCGACAACTTATGGGGGAGAGTATCGGAAAAGACGGGAAGGGGATAACGCCAACTGTATCTATCGGTTCGACCGACTTACACTCTGTCGGTCAATTATATTTAGGGGGACCTAAAGATAAAACCACAACATTTATTTATACACAACACGGTGGAAAAGAAGTAATAGTTCCCCAACAAACCCATCTTGGGCTGATTGAAATGATCCAAGGAAAAAGCATCTCATCACTTATGCGCGCTATCATTCAGGGAACCAAACTAGCATATGAAAAACAAGAACTTCCCTATATGGAAATTGTGCTTGAATCGATATCTGTGGCGGAAATTGCAACATTCATGCAATTTAAAATGGTAGAAATGATGTATCTAGGCAAACTCTTTGGCGTAAATACATTCGACCAACCACATGTAGAGCTCTATAAAACTGAGACAAAGAGGATATTAGAAGAGAGTTAAATTCACTTTGGCATTCCATCAATTCCCACCCTTTTAAATCCCTGTTTTTTGAAGTGAATATCAAATGATAATACCCATTGAATGTTGTGTTGTTCCATAATTGCAAAACTTATACAGTCTGCGTATGATACATTTTTTGATTTAATAGATCTAAAAATGAGCTCAGCTTTATTGATTAGTATTTCATCGGGATAAATGAAGGTAGTATTTGCAGCATGTACGCTATTGAGAAACTGTAGGCTTACATCTTTACCAATTCTTTGACTGAGTAATGTTGCAACTTCTTGGACCACATTAAGTGATAGGTATGAGGTGAATAAATACTTCTCGCTCAGAGAGGCTAATTTGAG
>CALRFM010000056.1 GCA_943356515.1 Patescibacteria group bacterium | reverse complement strand
GCAATATCTTCTTCTTCATAATCTCCGCGCAATTTTCCATCACATTTCCGCAAACCAACATTGAGTAATATAACTCCGTCTTTAATATTTTTTGAAGTAATAATGTGTTTTCCGGTAGCTGTAATTATTACATCGGCTTTTTTATACACCTCATCTGGATCAACCGTTTGAGAATGAGTTATAGTGTAGTCTGCACCGATCTTATCTAAGGCCGCGGCGATGGGACCACCGCCAGTTACGCCGCGGCCTGCAATAACCACGTTTTTGCCAAGCAAGTGTTTTGCAAAAAAGGACGCATCTTTTTGGAAGTCAACGATAGCATCGCCAGGAGCATCATGGGTGCCAACGTTGGCATCGTTGCTTCCCCCGTTGGTCCGAGTAAGTACATACTTTAAGCCCGTGAGTGCAGACAATGCCAGCGGAAATACAAACGGCGAACCTGGTTTATGTCCTTCAATATCTTGAGCTACACTCATATGACGATACATCTTATCATGATCATAACCAACAGGTAATGGATGTTGTACTATAATTCCCGTGCTGGTAGGGTCGTAAGCTACATCATCTAGTTTTTTGAGAAATATACTGAATGTCGGAACTTCAGGGATATGAATACATTCAAATTCAATATTCAATTTTTCTGCAAGATGTTGTTTAATCTTTACAAATGAAAGTTGTTCTGGTGCAGTGCCCAGTAGTATGGTGACTAGTTTTGGGACAGAACCATGAGATCGAAGTTTTGCAGTGCGGGACCGCAAGTCGTTCTCAATTTCCTGTGCAATTTCTTTGCAGGCAATGACCATTAGATAAACGTGCAACTCACAACTTTGTCGTTTGCTTTAGAAAAGCGCATGAGTATTACTCCCTTGGCGCTTCTTGAATACGATGGTACTTTATTAACGGGTGTTTTTACTACCAGACCATGTTGACTGGTTATGATCACAGTACTATCTTCAGGCTGTACTATTTGCGAGAACGCGATCATGCCCATCTTGTCTCCGGATGGAGCAATTTTTACACCTTTTCCACCTCGGTGTTGACCACGGAAGTGTTTCATACTGACGCGCTTTCCTATTCCTTTGTCTCCGATTACCAACAGTGATTTCTTCAAATCCTCATTCGTAAGTGTTGCAGTAGATACTACACTATCTGTTGCAGCAATATCTATGCCCTTTACACCCATCGAAGATCTTCCGGTCAAGCGTACTTCCTTTTCATTAAAGAGTATTGCTTTTCCCGCTTTACTTACCAACATCACATGTTGGTTTCCATCAGAAAGTGAAGATGCTAAAAGCTCGTCATCTCCAGATAATTTAATTGCAATGAGTCCATTACTTCGAATATTTGAATAATCACTAAAGATAGTTTTTTTCACCAAGCCCCGTCTGGTAACCATGATGATTGACGCTTTCTCATATTTGGTTGTGTCTTCTTCACTAAAAGCTTGCACCGATGTGACGTGCTCTTCGGGCTTTAAGTTTAGTAAGTTTACAATAGCTTTTCCTTTCGATATGCGAGAGCCTTGGGGAATTTCCCACACTCGTGTTTTAAACACCCGTCCGGTATTGGTGAAAAACATCATATAATCGTGTGCCATGGCAGTGGTTATGAAGAAAATATCATCATTTTCTTTGGTTGTCATGCCAGATACGCCCTTGCCTCCACGCTTTTGTACTTTGAATGTTTCGCGAGGAATTTGCTTTATATATCCTTCTTTGGTGAGTACTACAATGACTTCATTATTGGCAATAAGCATGGCATCGGTGATTTCACCTGGCTTACTCTTTACTACTTTGGTACGTCGTACGTCGCCATACACTTTCTTGAGTTCAATAAGTTCATCTTTTATTACGCCAAGTATCTTGAAAACATCTTTCAACAAATCTTCCAAATAGTCTATGAGTTTGCGAAGTGTTGCCAGTTCATCTTCTATCTTAGATCGTTCCAATCCAGTGAGTCGTTTCAATTGCATGTCTAATATCGCTTGAGATTGTAGCTGCGAAAGACCAAATTTCTTCATCAAACTTTCCTTTGCAGTTGGTTCATCTTTAGACTTTTTAATAACCTCTATCACCTCATCGATGTTATCGAGTGCAATGAGGTATCCTTCTAAAATATGAGCGCGGTGTTTGGCTTGTGCCAAGTCGTATTCAGTACGTTTGCGAATAATATCTACTCGATGTCGAATATATAGCTCCAGAATAGATTTGATAGAAAGTGTTTGTGGTACGCCGTCAACAAGGGCCACCATATTTACGGGGAAGGTTGTTTGAAGTTCAGTGTGTTTGTATAAATTATTGATTACTTTTTTATATATTGCATCGCGTTTGAGTTCTATGACAACGCGTATGCCATCGCGGTCAGATTCATCACGAAGATCTGAAATGCCCTTTATTTTTTTGTTAACTACCAAATGAGCAATCTTGGTTACTAAATTTGCTTTATTTACTTGGTAAGGAAGTTCATTTATGATGATTGCTACTTTTCCGTTATCTCGTTCTTCATCGGTTACTTTACCACGAATTAAGATTTTTCCCCGCCCAGTTTGATAGGCTTGTTTTATGTCTGCAGCCCCGTATATGATACCAGCTGTAGGGAAGTCTGGCCCCGTAATATTCTCCATAATGTCATCTAATGTGACATTAAATTCAAGTGATGTATCTTTTTTTTCAGAAGATTCAGGAAAATGGGCTGTATCGAGCATTTGAATTACTGCATCAATCACTTCTGAAGTATTATGAGGAGGAATCTTAGTTGCCATACCTACCGCAATTCCCTCTGCTCCCATAAGGAGTAAGTTAGGTAGTTTTGCTGGCAAATAGGTAGGTTCTTTCAATGTTCCGTCGAAGTTTTCTGCATAACCAATAGTATCTTTTTCAATATCTTGCAACAGTTCTTCTGCAATTTTAGTGAGTTTTACTTCGGTATAACGCATAGCGGCTGGTGGATCGCCGTCAATAGAACCGAAGTTACCCTGCCCGTTTACCAATGGGTATCGCATAGAAAAGTCCTGCGCAAGTCGCACTAATGCATCGTATACGGGGGAATCTCCATGAGGATGATATTTACCCAGCACTTCTCCGACAATTTTTGCAGATTTAGAAAACCGCCCGCCTGCGACAAGTCCCATCTTGTACATAGCGTACAAAATTCTTCGATGAACTGGTTTCAATCCATCGCGCACATCCGGCAGGGCCCGAGCAACAATAACAGACATAGCATAATCTAGGTATGCTTTCTTCATTTCCTCTGATATTGATACTTGGTTTATGGTTGCCATGGCTATTTGACTAAATTCATTCCCTCTTCTATATTTTTCATTGCTTCACCTTTGCCAAGAAATTCTTTGGTTTTTACCCATTTGTTTGGCTCAAGCTCTTTATAATGATCGAAAAAGTGTTTTATCTTATTACGGGTTGGCTCATCTAAATCTGTAACATCATTAATGTGTGCATAAAAAGGATCAACTTTTGTTGTTGGTACTGCAATTATTTTAGTATCAACTCCAGCTTCATCTTCCATTTCAAGCATGCCGATAGCCCGAACTGGGATAACTATTCCTACCGCCAATGGCTGAGATGATACTACCATTACATCTACAGCGTCACCGTCATCTGCCAATGTATTTGGTATGAAACCATAATTAAATGGGTACGGCATAGCAGTGTAATGAAATCGATCTGCAACAATAAATCCAGATTCTTTATCGAGTTCATATTTTACCAGCGATCCTTGTGGAATCTCGATGAGTACATTAACAAATTCTGGGGGGTTTTCTCCAGTCGATAGTTTCTTTAAATTCATAGGTAATAAAATTAATTAATAATATTACACATCCAAATCTGCCAACTTGGCATGGGTGGTAATAAACTTTTTTCGTGGCGGAACTTCTTCTCCCATGAGCATGGTAAACGTCTCATCGGCTTCTTCTGCGTCATTTATGGTAATCTGCTTTAATATTCTATCATCAGGATTCATAGTAGTTTCCCATAATTCTTCTGCATTCATTTCTCCCAAACCTTTAAATCGTTGTAAGCTCCAGTTTTCATCGACATGACTCTTTAAAAATGCTGCTCGATCTTCTTCAGTATATAAATAATGTTTTACTTTACCTTTTGAAGCTTTAAATAAGGGAGGTACGGCTACATAGATATAACCATGTTCAACCAGTGGCGTAAGGTGTCGGAAAAAGAACGTTAAATACAAGGTTTTTATGTGTGAACCATCAATATCGGCATCAGTCATGATAATAATTTTATGATATCGGGTTTTTTCTAAATCAAATTGTTCTCCTATTCCCGATCCTACTGCCACAATAAGATCTTTAAATTTGTCAGAAGTGAGAACTCTATCGAGTCGGTATCGTTCGGTATTTAAGATTTTTCCAAACAGAGGAAGTATTGCTTGGTACTTTCGGTTTCTTCCAGACTTTGCACTTCCTCCTGCTGAATCTCCTTCAACAATAAATATTTCAGATTTGGTGGGGTCTCGTTCTTGACAGTCTGCCAGCTTTCCGGGAAGTGTGGAACCTTCCAAAGCGCCTTTTCGTAGTACGGCATCTTTGGCAGCTTTTGCAGCAAACCGTGCGCGCTGTGCAAGAAGTATCTTTGCAATTATTTCTTTGGCATCTCGAGGATTTTCTTCAAAATAAATATCTAAGTAACTATTTACCGCAATTTGTACCACCGATTGCACTTCAGAATTGCCAAGCTTTGTTTTGGTCTGACCTTCAAACTGTAAATCGTTTGAAGACATTTTTACAAATATGACTGCAGAAAGTCCTTCTCGGATATCGTTTCCAGAGAAATTTTCTTTGAAATCTTTTTCAGGAAGTACTTTACTGGCATAGGTGTTTATGGATTTGGTAAGAGCTGTGCGGAAACCCGTAAGATGAGTACCACCTTCTGATGTGTTTATGACGTTTACATATGAGTGAATATTTTCTGCCAAAGAATCATTAAACTGCAGCGCTACTTCTACTTGAATATCGTTTTCAGTTGTATTGAGATATATGGTTTTATGCAGTGCCTTTTTACCTTTATTAATATCGTAAATAAGAGACGTTATACCGCCTTCAAAGTAGAAAGCTTCTTTTTCTTTTGTTTTTTTATTATCTATTTTGAATAATACTTTAGGAATAAGGTAGGCTCGATCTTTAACTTGTTTTTGTAAATAAGAATAACTTATCTCGGTAGTTTCTTTAAATATCTGATCATCTGGTTTAAACGATACGGCGGTGCCTCTTTTAAAGGGAAAGCCTAATATTGAGCTTTTATGTTGGTCTACTTTTGTTTGAGGAACGCCTCGTTTATATTCTTGTCGGTGATATACTCCGTCTCGAAGTACTTCTACTATCATGTGTTCAGATAATGCGTTTACTACTGAAGCTCCTACGCCGTGAAGTCCGCCCGATACTTTGTAAGCCCCTTGGCCAAATTTACCGCCCGCATGAAGCATGGTCATAACCAGTTCGAGCGCAGATTTATTGTATTTGGGAACCACATCTACTGGGATTCCACGACCATCATCAAAAACGGTCAGGTACCCATTTTCTTCAACGACAATATGCACTTCAGTTGCAAATCCTGCAAGCGCTTCGTCTACGCCGTTGTCTATGATTTCACGAATTGATTCATTTACGCCGTTTTGAGAAGTAGATCCAATATACATGCCCGGGCGCTTTCGTACCGGTTCAAGTCCTTCTAAGACTACTATCGAGTCCCCGTCATAATCAGTCTTTTGTGTAGGTGGCATTTTTTGGTAAAGGTTGTATATTGTGCTTAAATTGAGTGCTGTAAAGAAAGATTATAACATAAAAAACCCCGCCATAGGCGGGGTAGTTTATTGTTTCGTGTTAAATGTTATTTCAACTCTACGGTTGCTCCTGCTTCTTCGAGTGTTTTCTTTGCGTTTTCTGCTTCTTCCTTCTTTACATTAGGAAGAATTTCTTGTGGTGGTGTTTCTACGAGTTTCTTTGCATCCATGAGTCCCAAATCTTGTCGCAGTTCACGTACTGCTTTTATAACTGCGAGTTTTTTGTCTCCTGCTGCGGTGATTACTACAGTGAAACTGGTCTTTTCTTCTGCTGCACCGGGTGCTACTTCTCCAGCTGGTGCGGCTGCGCCTGCTGCTGGGGCCATCATAGGCATCGCGGAAACGCCGAATGCTTCTTCTAAGTACTTTGCAAGATCAGCCATTTCGACTACGGTGAGTTTTTCTAGTTGTTCTGCAATCTTTTGAAGTTTGCTATCTAGTGTTATTGACTTTTTTTCTGTTTTATCTTCTGCCATATGTGTGTGCACCTCCTTTCGATGTATATGATTAATATATATAACGCGTTATGATCCTTGTTGTGACTTTTGACTTAATATAACTACCAATTTTTGCATTGGAGATGTGAGAGCTCGTGTTGCGCGAGCCATAGGATTTTTCATAGCTCCTATCATTTGTGCCATAATCTGATTTTTACTAGGAAGCGTTGCAAGTTTGTTTAACCCAACAGTATCGTACAGTTCTTCATCAAATAATCCAAATTTGAATGCAAATAACTCATTTGCTTTGGTTGATTCGTAATACTTTTTTAGTCCTTCGACCCAATCGCCGCTAAACGTAAGAAGTGCCGTTTTGTTGACCAATGGGAAATGCGAATCTCGCATTTGTTTATATTTGCTTTCTTTTTGCGAAAGTTGATTTACAGCTTTTTCAAAGAGTGAGTTTTTAAGAACACTGAAGGTAGAATTTACGGTTTTAAGTTCTTTTCGTAAATCTTCCAATGCGCGGTGTGAGCTACTATCAAATTCTATGAGTGCATAATGACCTTGACTGGAGAGTATGCCAGATAGTTTTTCTACAATAGTTTTCTTTTGTGTGTTTGCCATGATTATTTCACTATCTGAGGATTTACCATCTATTTCTAGATAACCGCAGGTTTTGGTGGTTTATAACAGATGAGTAGTATATCGTAT
>CALRFM010000055.1 GCA_943356515.1 Patescibacteria group bacterium | reverse complement strand
GTGCGCATACTCATTTCACTTGAGATCTTCACATCATACAAACGCCATGTGAGACTACTTATAGCGGGGTGTGTTCCAGGGTCATCAATCAGAAGATATGTAGTCTTCTTTTTCTCAAAAGGTATGCCTACTTTATTTTTGAACTGTCTATTCATATAATGCATTGCATATTGTGATGAATAACCAAATTGATCGGTTGTAAAAGTATAGTATCCAAATTCTGGTGGTGCATCTTTATATACTTGTTCTGCGATGGACTTGTAGAATTTCCATGTTCCCTGGTGAATATCATCAGGTCGGCTTGGCTGATTCACCATTCTAAAATTATTGAAAAATATCGATAGGAAGATAATTGCAAAGAGATACTTATTAATATGTTTGTAGGAAGCTGCAAATATGATGGATATTAATCCGACAAATGGTACATAATAATACCCCCACACTACACCTTTGTAAGGGAATATAACTATCCAATACCCAAGATATAACAGCGCAAATAGTACGTACTTGTTTGAAAGAGATACTTTTTTTATTCCTCTAGATATACCAAAAGATATTGACACTAATACTAACGTTGTTAGCCAAGAAACATAATGAGTTACAATTCCAATAACTTCACCCATAAGCATATTAAATCGTTTGTATATAAGCCCTGTGAATGTTTCATCCTCTTTTCCCAAATTTTCTACTCCTGTTAAATAATTTAATATGGCTTTTATTTGCAAGAAATCATGACGTAATTCAAACAGAATATAACTAGACAAAGGAATGGCCAATATCGCAAATGCAAATAAATGTTTAATATTCTTCATCTTCCAAATTCGATATAAGATAAATGGCGTCATAACGACAAGAAGAGGAACGCCAAAAGCCATTTGAAATTGAATAATACAACCTATGGTAAATAAGCTTGCCACAAGCCAAAGCCACTTATTGGTTTTGAAATATTTCCATAACGCATAATAGAGCAACGGAGCTATTATTACAGCGCCAGTAGGATTAAAAAAAGAAGGGATTGAAGTTCCATATGCTGATGCATACACAATGGTCGCTATCATTGCTGTAGTTCTATCAAACATCTTAATGCTTACATAATAAATAACACCAATGCTAAGAATAAATAGACCTATCCAAAACCACCCCACAGCTATGGGATTGCCAACTCCTAATGCATATGCAGGGAGATTAAGATATATCCACAGAGGGCCGTGAAATACCCCTGGAATACCCCCGGCACGCGGGCCAATGAGTGAGATATTATGGTTATAATAGACATCTTCAAGAAGAAGGAAGTCTCGAGCAATATCTGTATGAAAGTTGATATTACCATCAATAATGGGCCGTGCAGATAAAAAAATGAGCACACAGATGGTAATAATATAGAGTATGAAGCTCAGCTTTCGCATGATAAGTATTATACAATTAATCTAAAAGTAAATGCAATTATGATTACTGTTATAATCCACACCAGAAACGAAGAAAAAAATATCCAAGCATGTATAAATTCTGCTAAAATCTTATCTGATGATATCGTTGTGATCGATATGGAAAGTACCGATGAAACGAAAGAAATTGCGCATAAAAATAATATCAGACTAGTATCATTTCCATTCTCTCAATATGTAGAGCCTGCTCGTGCATTTGGTATAGAACAAGCTACTAGTCCATGGGTGATGATTTTAGATGCCGATGAACGTATAACGTCAAAACTTGCGCAAGAGATAAGAAATATTGTACAAACGGAGGTTGCTCCGTCGGCACCTACCCACTATTACATCCCTCGAAAAAACATCTTTGGAACAAGGTTGTGGCTAAAACATGGTGGATGGTGGCCAGATAAACAGATTCGTTTAATGAACAAATCAGCATTCAAAGAGTGGCCAAACCACATTCACTCAACACCCATTATTGATGGTCCACATAAAACGTTAAAAAATACAATAGAGCATTACTTTCATGGTGACTTGGAAGATATGGTAAAAAAAACAATAGTATACGAAGATATTGAATCTGATTTATTATTTCAAGCAAAACGGCCCGTTAGAGCTATGACTTTTTTTCGAAAATTTATTGGCGAGTTAACTCGTAGACTTATATTAAAGATGGGATTTCTTGATGGATCTATTGGCGCTATTGAAAGCATGTATCAGGCATATTCAAAAACCATTACGTATTTATTTTTATATGAAAAATACCACCACAAAAAAAGCAGCACTATATGACCCGTACCTCGATGTAATGGGCGGTGGAGAAAAACATATTCTCTCTATACTTAAGGTGCTCAATGATCGAGGCTATAATATCACTATCTTTTGGAATGAAGATTTGTCTGAAAAAATAAAACAAAGCTTAAATATTTCATTTCAAAATATTACTTTTAAACCCACATTATCTGGAGTAGCTTTCTTATCAAAAAATTTAATTCTGAAAGAATATGACCTATTTTTCTATGTTACTGATGGAAGTTATTTTTATTCTTCGGCTCAGAAAAATATCATTTTTTGCATGGTTCCCAATAAAAAGCTCTACAGTCAAAGTCTCGTAAATAAACTCAAAACATTACATGCACAGTTTGTGTCAAATTCACAATTTACCGGTAAAAGTCTTTCCAAATGGGGTATTAAGAATGACATCATCTACCCGTATATTGAAAGCGATTTTTTCCAAGAGGTTGTCAACAAGAAAGATAAAACAATTCTTATGGTTGGTCGCTTCTTTACCCATTTGCATGCCAAACGTCAAGATATTGGCATTGAATGGTTTCAGGAATTGAAGAAAAAATACCCAGCATTTGCAGATTATAAACTCATTCTTGCTGGCATGGTAAAGCCGGAGGACGAAGCGTATGTTCAAAAGCTCAAACAACGAGTTGGTGATGATAGTTCCATTGAGTTTAAGCAAAACATTTCGTTTACGCAACTATTAGATTTGTATAGATCTTCACAATTTTATTGGCATTTTGCAGGATACGGCGTAGATGAAAATAATCATCCTGAAAATGTAGAGCACCTTGGCATAACTCCCCTAGAAGCTATGGCATCTGGATGCATTACCTGCGCATATGCTGCGGGCGGACCGAAAGAAATTATTTCACAGGGGGAAAATGGCATATTATTTACCACTCAAGATGAGCTTTTTAGGGAGATGAATGAACTTATGGCACTTCAATCTAAAGCAGACAGTATGACGCAAAAAGCTCGCGAATATGTACAAAATACGTTCTCCTATGATGTGTTTCAAAAACGTGTAGTTGCTATACTTAAACCATGAATATATCTATTGTTATCCCAACTTACCGCAATGAAAAAGGGTTGGTTGAATATCTCAAACGCAATATGTCACACTTTGCTGGATGTGAAGTAATTGTGGTAAATGACGATCCGAAAACATCAGTACTCGGTGCAATGAGCGATTTTCCTGAAGTAACACTTATTGAGAATAAGAAAAATATGGGCTTCTCTGGAGCAGTAAATACTGGAGTGAACGCAGCAATAAACGATTATGTTTTTTTATGTAATGATGATGTGTTGTTGAAAGACGCTCAATTTACTTCACTTATTTCTCAGTTTAAAAAAGATGAACATCTCTTTGCTATATCACTCAAACAGATAGAGAAGGATGGCTCACCAGTGGGGAAAAATATCATATGTTGGAAAGATGGATTTGTACAACATAGTAAGGCTGATGATATAAGTAGTGGGATCAATGGTTGGGCTGAAGGTGGAGCAAGTCTTATCGATGCAGCTAAGTTCCGCGGCCTTGGTGGATTTGATGAGCTCTACGGGCCATTTTATTGGGAAGACATTGATTTATCGTATAGAGCCTGGAAAAAGGGGTATGTCATATTATTTACAAGTGAAGTTGAAGTTGAACATCACCATGAAACAACCATTAATAAACACTTTTCAAAAAATCACATTACCGCTATTGCATATCGTAATCAGCTCATATTTATCTGGAAAAATATTTCGTCGCTATCTCTTATTATTTCTCATACATTTGCATTGTTGAAACGCATTATTCGATCTATACTGACTGGAGACATAGCATTCCTGTCTGGATTTGTGCAAGCAGCAATACGATTCCCTTTTATTTTATTTAAACGACTGAGCGTTCCCCATAACGTTACTGATCATGAAATACTTAACCAATTTACTAAAAACTAAAGAAGTACTCCTGCTGGCACTGTGTGTGTTTATTGCCCTGCTTCTTCATATGCGTTCTATAGATTTCCCTTGTTTTAATTCAGATGAAGCGTCATTTGCGTATAATGCCTATTCCATACTTGAAACGGGGAAAGACGAATATGGTAAAGTGATGCCGCTTCGATTTCAGGCGTTTGGTGAAAATAAACTTCCAGTAACGATATATTCCATGGTTCCATTTATTGGTATTTTTGGGTTGAATGAAACTACAGCTCGATTACCGTTTATTCTTATGGGAGTATTGATGCCACTTTTGTTTTACTCGCTCGCAAATAGCTTATTTAAAAACAAAACAATTTCGATCATAGCAGCCTTATTAGCCAGCGTATCGCCATGGATACAGATTATGTCACGTCATATTCACGAAGATGTGATTATGTTGGTACTGACAATACTTATATTGCAATTATTCATCAAGTTAACTCATTCGTTTTCTTACAAAACGCTTGGCCTACTTACACTTATTACAGGAATAAGTCTCTTTACCTATCATGCTGGCAAGCTTCTTGCGCTCTTTGCTTTTGGATGGATTATCGTGACTATTATATTGCAGAAAATTTCCATGAAATATGCCGCAAAGGCGCTCCTGATATTCTTGATACCAATACTATTGTTTGGCGCATCAGAGCTACTGCAACCATCCTCTCGCATAAGTAACTTACTCTTCACAAGCAACAAGGGATTTTCATTAACTATTGATTCGCTTCGGAACGATCATAATTCCCGCGAAATTCATAATAAAATTACCTACGGCGTGCAGTTACTATCAAATCAATACCTTTCCTACTTCTCTCCTGAATTTTTGGTTTCGGTAGGGGATAGGAACCAGCGTTTTGGAACTCCAGGGATATCCCCCATCTCACCAATTGAATACATATTCTTTATTGTCGGGATATATTTCATTTTTCATCGAAAAGAAAAACAAAGATTCCTCCTCTCCTCACTTCTCTTGATGGCGCCCATCACTGCTGCTCTTGCTTGGCAAACTGGATCGCTTACCAGATCATACCTGATGATCATTCCCCTACTCCTTGCCTCATCTTATGGCATCTATTGGTTTGCGCACTCGATTAATAGTAAGCCAATTCGAGCTTTAGTGACAGGTATAATTGCGACATTATTGTTCTTTTATATATTCATGTCGTGGGATTTCTACTTTAACCACTACCCCAATCAGGTGGGCACGGTTCATGCCTGGCAGTGTGGATACCATGAGCTAGGATCGTATATTGATGATTCTTATGACACCACCGATAAATACTACATAACAAAACGCCATGGTCAACCATATATTTTTACTCTTTTTTATCTTGGCTTTCCTCCCAAAGATTATCAACCTCAAGCTCATTTAAGTGAGCTGGGAGAATACGGGTTTGGCGAGGTGGAAACGTACGATAAATTCACCTTTTCGTTTAAACCACCCGATATGAGTACGGCTGATAGAACTTCATATATTGGTTACCCTGAAGATTTTAATGGAACAGGAATTGGAACAAATGATGTGAAAAAAATAACCGTCCAAGATGAAGAGGTATTTTGGATTTATGAAATAAACAAATAAATACTTAAGGAATAAAAAGCATGGAGCAAAATGGGGACAATGATGTGTTTTCGTTGAAGATATAAAAGAGAAACGGTGAAGCTTAATAATAGATCAGTTATCATTACCTGAATAAGTGCGAATCCATATATGTTTGGATTGGTAAATAATATCGGAATATGAAGAAAAAAGAATAAAAAACTTGCAATAAAGACTGAACTTATCATACTTCCTGAGTCTTCATACAATCTTTTGAGAATAAATCCACGAGAAAGAATTTCTTCTGAAAAACTAGAAGCCAATGCAATAATGGCAAAATATAACATAGTTGTTATAGGAAGAAGTCCCAAACTCCCCGTCTTTAGATATTGAACCACTATACCTGTTGTAAAAAATACTCCGCCAATAAGAAGGCCAAAAATGATATGTTTTTTGATATTTTTGAAGGTAAAATCTACCCCTTTTAAAAAATCCTGTTTCTCTATTTGAGTTATGTAGTAATAAATGGGAACAAGGAAGACTAATGGTTTGGCAATAAGCTCGTCAATCCAAATCGGCATAGAAGTTCCAAGATAAGCACGATATAGGCTCCAAATAATCATTGAAACTGCCCAAGCATTGAGCATCTTTTGAATGGGAGAAAGCTGCTTTTTCATTTATATTACTATACCACGAAACGTACAAGGTGGGATCTATTACATTTTATCAATCTAAAAAATCCTTGAGCTTACGTGCTCTTGTTGGATGTTTGAGTTTACGAATAGCTTTTGCTTCTATTTGGCGTATGCGCTCTCTGGTTACTTTAAATTCTTTTCCTACTTCTTCGAGCGTTTTTGGTTTTCCATCTTCGAGTCCAAATCGCATCATAAGTACTCGCTTCTCCCGAGGAGATAATGTTTCAAGTACTTCGCCCAGTGCATCTTTTAAAAGCTCCTGTGAAACTGCATCGTAAAGAGAAGGCTTTGACCCATCTGCGATAAACTGCTCAAGAGTGGCTTCTTTGTCATCTCCCACAGGGGTAGATAACGATTTTGGTTGCTGTGAAATACGCATCAAGTTTTCTGCGTCCTCTACTGTTATTTCCATCTCTTTTGCAATATCTTTTACATCTGGATCTTTACCATGTTGTTGCATGAGCTTACGCTGGGTTTTGTAAAATCTGTTGATCTGATCTACCATGTGTACCGGAATACGAATAGTTCGTGACTGATCGGCAATAGCGCGGGTTATCGCTTGGCGAATCCACCATGTGGCATAGGTAGAAAACTT
>CALRFM010000054.1 GCA_943356515.1 Patescibacteria group bacterium | reverse complement strand
GGATGTTGATAATACCAGCTGTATACTGGGACGAGTCACTGATGGACTCACAAATCTAACTTCAAACTTCTCTAACTTTGATTATTATCTTTGTGGCGGTAAAGAAATGGTTGAATCGCTCCGATCATTTCTGTTGGAACATAATGTGCCCAAAGAACAGGTTTATTTTGAAAAATTTACGTAGAGTTCTTCTTAGAACGTCGTGACAAAAAAGTCTGCCGGAAGTTGTGGTAACGACTGGAAAATAGTCACTACTTTAGATGGACCCGATAATGAGCGCGCCTCAGATCGGATAAGCTTCCCTTGCGCTGGTAATGGTGCACTACCACGTACAACAAACCGTGTCCCTGCAAATAAGGTACGCATGAAAGCTATTTCATACCCACTAAGCCCTGACAATGTTGCCGAGTAATTATAGGTTGCTCCATCTACTGTTTCAGGTACAGACAATACAGTGGCATGTCCTACCCCCTCTATTTGAGAGGTGCCTGGGGGACACGGCTCAAGAATTTCCCTTTTTACTTGATTGGGAGATACGCCTTGGATAAAAGATATTTCAATAGCTGGGATGGTTCGAGGGGTTGTGCTTGATCCACAATCTGCCCCACCTTCCGAACCAAATAATACCGTTATGTCACCCGTATAATTGGCTCCATAATCTGGATATTCTTGAAGATAGTAAGTGAGCTGTTCATCTTTTAGAATGAGTTGAGAAACAAAAGTTGAACCTGTGTCGGTTATCGTTATCTGGCTTCGAGCCAGATCTATTCCAACTACATCAATTCCTACATTTGCATCATCAAATGAGAATTGTTGTGATGGCAATCCAGCAGTATTTGCAAGACGTAATCCCGCCTCTATGCCAGCGTCTGCTGCAGCTAGCGCACGTACTGATTCTTCCTGAAGTTTGGAGGATTGAATATCTGTCGTAAGACGAAATGAAGTTGCAGCGACAATGGTCATAAGAAGCGCTATCATAAGCACGAGCATTATAAGGGCTTGTCCGGATTTCAAATTATGCATGGTTATTTTTAAGAAATGATCTTGCTTCTTTCAGTAATTCTTCAGGAGTGTAGTCACTCTTTACTAAGTATCCACGAACCCCGTAATCAAGCGCTTTTGCAATAACAAGATCTTGGCTCAGATTTGTCAATAAAACCACATTGCTCAGTGTAACTTTCTTTTCTTTTACTAACTTGTCGAGTACTTGCATGCCATCCATGCCAGGGAGAATAATATCAAGAAGTATTAAATCATACTCATTATGACTTATTTTGTCATAGGCTTCGTTTCCATCTTTTGCTGCATCTACTTCAAACCCATCTTGTTTGAATATATCGATATATAAATCTCTTAAATAATGCTCATCCTCCACTATGAGTAGTGAGGATTTATTTGTAAGTGTTGCCATAATATTCACTTCCTAAGATAGTATTTCAGGAAGAAGCACGGTAAATGTGCTCCCTTTATCTATATCAGATTGTACTTCAATTGTTCCGTTGTGTAAAGAAATTATCTGCTTGGATATGTACAAACCAAGTCCCGTCCCTGGTTGACTGCTATGCTTTGAATATGAATACTCGATCTTACTAAACTTTTTGAAAAGTTTTCGCTGCTCTTCTTTTCGTATTCCTGACCCCGTGTCTGTAACACTCAGTGTTACCATCTTTCCGCTATTACCTATATGAACTGTTATAGAGCCTTTTTCAGGGGTAAATTTCAGCGCGTTTCCAATAAGATTTTGAAATACTTCCCGCAATTTCTCTCTATCTCCCTTGGCCATGTATTTCTTCTTCTCTTCTTTTGTGAAAGTGAATGTAATATGCTTCTCATCTGCAGATATCTTGAGTTCGTCAAATACCAATTGCACTATTTCAGTAATGTCTACCGATTCTTTATTGATTTCAATTTTATTTCTTTCTATACGCGATACGGTAAGCATGTCGTTAACCAAGCGTATGAGCCGTTCTGTTGAGTTGTATGATATATCTAAATATTTCTTGAGTGGCTCTTTGATCTTTTGATCCGATTGATTGAGTGCCATCCACAGATAGCTCTTAATTGCAGTCATGGGAGTACGAAGTTCGTGTGAAGCTATTGACACGAATTCATCTTTGAGTGAATCTAACTCCTTCAGTCGTATGTTAGTCTTTTTGAGTCTTGCCGTGGCATAGCGCACTTCTTCTTCTAATGTAATGTTGAAGTGTTTTATTTCTTCAAATGAGAGGGCATTTCGTACCGCAATACCAACTTCAGGGGCCACAATCTTGAGAAGGTCTATATCGTCAGATGAATATATTTCCCCAGAATGCTTTTCTCCCAAGATGAGTCCACCAATCAGCTGTTTGCGCACGACAAGAGGTAATACGACAGTGATGTTATGCTCACGCATGATATTTTTGAGATCCTTTTTTCGCTCAGATAGCTCTTCAAAAATAACAATCTGCTCATCCCGTGATTTGGGTTTATAGGACTCATGAATAATGGTGAATATGTCTCTTCCATTAAAATTTTTATTACGAACATTGCCGGCAGAATCTACCCAGATGACTGACTGATTTCTTACAAGCACTATTGAACCATAAGATATTTTTATGGAAGAAAGCATTTTTTTAAGTATATGTTGTGTGAGTTCAGAAAGAGATAATGTTGAAGCCATACTTCTGTTTAATTCCCAGAGGACTTGATTGGAGTCGTATTTATCTTTAAAGAAAAATTTATTGGTGAACTTTTCAAATAATTTACGTAAAGGTTGAAAAGTAAACACAAAAAATATTGCTAAGAATGTAGGTGTTATAAACTGCTGAAGAGTCGCTAAAGTGGGCTTGGCTTCCCCCATGAAGAAGGCGAGATTGAATAACAGCGCCAAATATCCAAGAGCGATGAAGAACGTAAGTAATGTATATGTTAATGCTCGTACAATAATGAGGCGAATATCTAAAAAGCGGTGCTTGATGATGGTATATGTTACCCCTGAAACAAAAATAACTGTAAGAAGTGGTCCTGCAAATACAAATGAACTTATTTTCAAGAATACAACAAAAATAAAATTAGTGAATCCAAGTAGGGTGAATGTTAGTATCATTCCTATTAATAAAATTTTTATTTGCACTTTTTCTAATCCTTTTAACTTAAAGTACTTATAAATAATAGTAATAAATGCTGCCACAAGACCGCCTAAAAAGGTTAGAGCATACAATGCAATTGCTGGACCAGGTGTAGGTGAAATTACTCCATCATTAATTTTTACTGATACAAACATAAACGGGGTGAAAGACAGCGCTGCAGTAACAAGTGATATTGTCCATATTGCCACAACTGACCACTTGGGTAAACGAATCTTTCGCTCAGGAAATGACAGAGATAATAAATAAAGTGTCGGACCTAAAGGAGAGGTTACAAGCATCACTGCTCGAATCCAAAATAAAGTAGATACTTCTGTATTGGAATTAAGAGAAAAGTAATTCGCAATAGCCCACGAACTTAACTGAATAGTAAGGAAAGTAAGTAGTCGATTCGTGGTCCCCTTGGGATTTTTGACGTATGCCACATACCCGAGAAATACATTGAGTAAGGAAACTATTAATGTAACCGCAAGTTGCATATATTAACTATACTTTTTTTTACTTGTTACTGCAATTGTTTGGTCATTAATGCGTGTGAGTTGAAATCCTGCTTAAGTCTAAAACTAAAAGGCATTTCATCACCAAGTAATATGCTTGCTACTAAACTCCCGGCCAGCGCAGCACCACCATTGGTTGCTATGCCGATCTGTGGTGGAGATTGTAATGTATATGGAGATGTCGTTTCTCCTCTTAATTCTTTTCCGAAAACTCCAGCATGTAAATTATCTTGACCAACCAACATACTTGCTACTTTATAGAAGTCACCACTTCTTAAGGCATCTTCTACTTCATCATCTCGAACATTGATAGCCAGTGGGTGATTTGGAGCAAGATCATAACGCATACAATCTACAATACAAAGCGTGCCTAAATCACTAATCATAATAAACGGAACTCGATTTTGTCTTGCTTTCTTTCTCATTTCTATCTTGCCTGCAAGTAATGTGCTTTGTGCTACTGTGTCAGTTTCTTCAATAAAAATATCAGGTCGCCCAACGAATAAATTGTCAATATTACCTGTAGTGAAGCCGTCAGGATATACGTCAATAAGTGCAAAGGGGTCTTGGTCGTGACAGTGACGTGCAAATCCTATAGCTTTACTTTCTTGTATATCATGTACTGTCAAATCGGTACGATTGAAGTTTCTTGAGATTGGACCCTTCGGATCTGCAATTGAGATCTTTCCTGGCATTATGGTTTGTCTTATTGAATGCGCTATTCTTGAGCCCACGCTCGCCCCAGCTACAGCTATATGTGCATCATTAAATATATTGCGCATATCAAGCCACGAAAGATCGTCTTCTTGATCTCTTATGAGTTGCCCATTACTAGCCAATAAAGATAGCTTCCAAGCTGCTGCTGATGGTAGTCGATAAGATCTGTTTATTGTTGGATAGGTAGCACTAACTCCATAGTTTGATTCTTGAGCTTTTATCATTTCAGCATCTAGCCATACTCTGATCGGTGAAGATGGATCTGGCGTAACATTCTTACTAAGGTCATCCAATGTAGTAAATACTAGATCATTTCCGGTAAAAGAAAGTTCAGGGCGGCTCAATTCTACTCTTCCGGGATATTCTTGGAGAGGATTCCTGCGAGCACTTTGTATTGATTCTATATCCCAACCCTCCAATACTCGTTGCCATTGTTCACTTTCAGAAAGGGGTTCTGTAGATTGATTTAATGCTTCTTTTAAATATTTCATAGCGCTATTTCTGAACCATCTGGTAGTTGGCATGATATTGGCCCTAATGTAGTTGGAGCTTCGTATATTATTGGTTGGCGTTTGGGATTATTAGGATGCCAATATCTAGGAAATGCAGTTCGAGTCACTTGAAATGCATCGCTGGTATTTTGCTCAAGACCACTAATAGGAATTCCATATAAGCCTCCGGAGCGTAAAAACTCGTTTACGGCGGGCGAGGCAATATAACCTACCCAGCAATTATTGTCATTCGCATATGCGTATGCAGCTGTCCATAATGATCGGAATACTGCACGTTGTAATAGTTGTCCGTATCCTCTTGTATCTTTGTAGTCGGCTAGTGCAGATACAAGTTCATTCATACCAAATCGTCCCACTTCTGCTGGTCTTTTACCTTGTGTTTGATGTGGCCATTCTCCAGCATTATGCGCAAAATATCTAAATAGCTCCAATGGCGATTTGTCTGGATCTGCTAAATCATCATCATTCCCTAGAACTGTTCTCATTGTTCCCATTACCGTGTTCCCAGCGTCTCCTTCGTATAATGAAACAAAAACAGCCGCATCTCTTTCGAAAATACTCTCTCTAGCTATTTTAGCAACCTGTCCATCTTGACCATTGTATCGTAAACTATAAGCTATATTCACAACATCAGATGCTTGTTTCCCCTTTCCATTCTCAGATACATTTGATATATCATAAGTATGAACTCTATTTAGATCAAGTTCATCGCCAATTACTGTCAAAGACTCACCCACAACTCTATCCATGAGCTGTATTACAGGAGGCTCATTGTTTTCTCTCTTAGGAATACCATTTAGCATCTTGGCACGATATGCTGGGTAGACTGCTTGAGGAATGCTTATTATTGGAAGTTGACTACCTTGTTCTTTTGTGAAAGATGGGCGCCAAGCTTCTAGTGTAGTAGCTATCATATTATCTTCTATAAATTTATTATGGGCCTATATGATAATATAAATTGTCGCTCATTACTTAAGGATAAGCATGCATATCAGCAAAAGTATATATTGGATATGCAAAAATAATACATTCAACTCATACTATAGGAATAGTACTACAAGTATTTTACCACAGAAGAAACTCACTCCTGTATTTTATACATATCAGAGGAGCTAAAAGTGAAGCCTAATCAGTTTTTTTCACAAAATATATTAGTTTATTTTGTTCTATTTTTGTCATATACCCCTGCCCCGCAGATTCTAATAAGGAGTTGATCTCGGAGAATGTAGTTATCCCTTTTCTTAATAAGAAGACCTTAATAATTGCCAGTAGGACTTTCCTATCCTTCGGTACCCTATTCCCCTTTTGCCACCTGGTAAACAAGCTTGTTTCATACGCATATCCTTCACAAGCCATCAGATCACCAAATGAAGATAGTGTAGCAATTTCAGATCGTAAACGGTATTTTATAAAGAGCTCCGCAAAAGGTGGCATGAACTTGATTGTAAATCAACAATGCAATATTGTCAAATATTTGACTATATTAATTGTAGTAAATAATAGATGCATGTTAAATACACTTTTGTATTATAATACGGTATGTCAGCAAGCCTTGGCGGCCTTCTTAAAGATTACCGCCTACAAAAAAACCTCTCGCAACTAGAAATAGCGTTCGCTCTTGGGTGGAAAGATACGTCGAGGTTAAGTCGCATAGAACAAGGGAGAATTGATAAACCACAAAGAAATCTCGTTGATAGGATATGCAACATCATGGAACTTAAGATGGAAGAAAAGAATCACGTGCTGCTTGCGGGGGGATATCGCCCAACAATGGAAGAAATACTAGAAGTACGTAAAGATTTACATTCCATGTTGCATGGATGGCCATATCCAGCTTCAGTAAGAGATTTTAGCTGGAGAATTGTCGACTCTAACCAAGAAATATTTAACTATTATAATGTCCCTCATAAAGCTCGCATGTTTATTAATAATGAGCTTCCAAATATTTTTGAGGTGACATTTTCACCAGATTTTTTATTAAATAAGCATTTTCTTGATGGAAAAGAAGGTGAGTACAGGAAAACATTTTTGACAAATATGATTCATGATTTTAGATATCACCAACGAAATAGAACCAAAGAAAAATGGTATATACATCTAATGAAAGAATTAATGGAGAATGAACTTTTCCGAGAACTCTGGCAATGTAGTAATGAAAAATTAGTTACAAATAGCAATAAGGTTACTAATTTTGCTCAAAAACGCGGCTTCAATAAAAATAGTCCGGATAAGCATTTAAACATGTATATGTTCATAATCCCATATTTGCGTGATCCTAGATTTGAAGTTGAACTCTATACTCCATCCGACCTTACTACATTCAAATACTTCAGCCAACTAACCAGTCAACTTTCCTGACAATCTTGTCATTCCATATCCCTTCTCCACCCTGTATAAAGGGACTATGAAAACTGATAAAAATTTAACTGTTCAGGCTTT
>CALRFM010000053.1 GCA_943356515.1 Patescibacteria group bacterium | reverse complement strand
GTACATTACCCATGGAGTCGTAAAGTCTTGAGCTATGGATATTATTATTTGGTTAAAATGCTCTTTAATATTCAAGTTACAGATACACAAGCGGGTATAAAAATATTCAAAAAAAATGTTCTGAAAAAAATTCTTCCCCGACTTGTTGAGCAAAAGTTTGCAGGAGATTTGGAGATTATAGTTGCTGCCAGACAACTTGGATATACACGAATTTTTGAAGCACCAATAAAATTAGATTATACCTTTAGCTCTATCACCAATGCCGCCACTATGAGAGCAATTATCATCATCTTTTTCGATACGTGCGCTATTTTCTATAGAACGTATATAGCCCGATATTACAATAAGAAATAAAGGATCAAGCCACATCTGCGAAGGCTCCTTCAAGCCGCTTGAATAACATATACGAAGCGGTAAATAAGAAGACTGATATGGCAGCTCCTATAAATAAACTTCCCCAATTGGGCATGTTTCCACCAAGAAGCACTTGACGATAGGCATTAATAAACACAGACATGGGATTTATTTTAAATATCCATCGGTACTCTTGCGGAAAAAATTCAGTAGCATATAACACAGGTGTTAAGTAAAACCACATGGTGAGAATAAGGTTAAACAAAAATTGCACATCACGGTAAAATAAATTCAGTGAAGATAGAAGGAGACCAAGACCATACGTAAATATGAACTGAATCATAAATATAGGAATAAACATAAGCATGTACCACGTAAAGGTGACTTTGAAAAAGAGGAGCAGTGCAATAAAAAGAATGCTTGATAAAAAGAAGTCAAACGTCTTGGCTAAAAGTGATGACAATACCAATATTTCTCGGGGAAAATATATTTTTTTAATAAGGGGAGAATTGTTTATAAGAACATCGGTACTGGCTCCAAGTGCCGTATTAAAGTAAATCCATGGCAATAATCCTGCATATAAAAATACAGGATATGGGACTCCCAAATCGGGAAATCGCATAATGTTTGAAAACACAAAACTTAATATAAGCATTTGGAAAAATGGGTTGAGAATAACCCAAAAGAGCCCTAAAAATGACTGCTTGTAGCGCGCTCTAATTTCTCGTAATGTGAGGTGTTTTACTAAATCCCAGTATTTAAACATAAAAAATATTATAATTGTTTCAAATATAATGCTATTCCTTCTTCTGTCGGACCGTCAAAAGTGAGCTTTCCATCTTGTAAATACAATACCCTGTCACAAAAGGCTTGTACTTGTGGTGTTGAGTGACTGATAAAAATGATGGTAACGCCTTTCTTCTTAAAATCATTCATTTTTTTCATACACTTTGATTGAAACCCTGCATCTCCTACACTAAATATTTCGTCAATAAGAAGTACTTGAGGATCTACGTGTACTGCTACTGAAAAGGCGAGTCGCATATACATGCCGGATGAATAGTATTTTACTGGGGTGTCTATATAATCATGAATTTCTGAGAAGGCTACTATTTCGTCAAATTTTTCTTTAATATAATCTTCATGAAGTCCCATGATAACACCATTAAGAAACACGTTCTCACGTCCCGTTAATTCAGGGTGGAAGCCGGCTCCCAGTTCAATGAGTGGAGATACACGCCCTTCTACTACTACCTGCCCTTTACTTGGCTGAGATACTCCTGCTATGAGCTTGAGTAACGTAGACTTTCCTGCACCATTACGGCCGATTATTCCTACACTTTCACCAGGGGCGATAGAAAAGGATACATCTTCAAGCGCTTTTACATGTTCCAGTGTCTTTTGCCTCATAAACATAGCTTGCACAAATTCTTTCAGTGTTTTTTGATGATGAAGGTAGAAGAATTTATCTACCGATTTGAATGTGATAACTTGTTTCTCAGACATACCATATAGTAATGCATAAGGGGCTACCCCGCAACAGCGGGGTAGCCCCTATTTAATTCTTAATTCATACAGACTACACACTCCCATACATCCCTCACGGGCCAAATCCATGCGAAAGTTACTGACAAGGTCATTGTATAGACTGTCCCAACCAGATACATTTGTTGAATAATACGATGAAACATAAATTCTATTGCCATCTTCTAAAAGAGATCGATAAAAATCTACGAGCGATGTCGCATAATCATTTGACTGATCTACCTTGTCATTAAAAAATTCCTGCCCACCTGTAATAGGTACGTATTTAATATCATCACTTGCGTAGTAGTTAAGAAAGTAAGGAGGAAGAAAGGTGCCAATATACGGTACTTCTTCTTGTTCTTTTGCAAATACAGTCCACTCTCGTACCGCTATAGTGTGCCACGGAACTTCGGCGTGCCGGAAATTGATGCCTACCTGCTTTTTGAGAGTTATAGCGATTGGATCACTGGGCACTTGTCCAAAAGAAGGGACGAGTAAATATGCTGCCATAACAAAAGCTATGATGCTTAATGCTTTTATCAGAGAGGTTCGTTCTAATACGACAGAAAAAATACCACAAATAAACAAAATCATAATAGGGTAGAGCACGATAATATATCTGCTGTCTGTTGCATAAAACGATGAGCCAAAGATTATATGCGCGGCTAGTATAATGAGCAGATAGATGCTGTACTGGCGCAGCTTAACAGATGAGATACTGACGATAAGGCCGATCAAACTTAAACCGCCAATAAACGATGAAACCATCGGGTAATAAAACCATAAAAAGCTTGCCGGGGTTCCCATAAGAGTATTAAGGTACGTTTTTAGGTTGGGAAGAAGATACGAGATATTCAAGCTAGTATTTGCATTCAAGTTCTTATGGCCTATCAAGATCTCAGATGAGATGACATATGCAGCAAATACGCCCAGTGAAATAAGTGCAGTGATACTGTAGCTTTTCAGTTGGGAAGATTTCAATGACGTTTCTTTATATATTCTCCACAGATAAATAAGATAAAACGTTGCCGTAAGGGGAAGATTAGAAAATTTGACACCTAGGAGTACTATTCCAATAATCCCTGCGATGATACTATTTCTTACGGTGATTTTTTCAACGAGAAAATATAACATGACAAGAAAGAGCGTAATGGTAATATTTTCCGCCATAAGAAGCGTGGGGAGCGTGAATACATAAAAATTGGTAAGATACAAAAACCCTCCGGTAACCATGAGTATGTTTGAATACTTACCGGAAAATACCTTACGAATTATTGCAAGAAACGTGCCAAGCGATATGAGCGCTAGGATGATATTGGCAACATAAAATGATCGGATATCGTCAAACGCAGCAAAAAACGGCGCAAGATAAAAGGTATAAATAGGTGGTGTAACGATCTTTGTTTTATAACCGTACGCTTCCATCACATACCCGTTGCCATGAATCATATTCCACGCAGGTTGCGAATAGAATAACGTATCTGGGTACGGCTCTAAATTGCCCACGAGAGTACGATTAGAATAGGGAGCGCGGTAAAACAGAAGAAAGAATACTCCAAGGAGTGCGACAAGCCCCGTTATCAGAAACCATTTACTTTGAAAAATCTTGTTCATTAATCTATTCTACATGAGAATTAATATATACGATTAACTCTGTCATCCAGAGCGTAGCGAAGGATCCAGACAATACATGGATTCTTCGGTCGTCGTTTGAACTCCTACTCAGAATGACAAATATCAATTAGAGAAGAATCCATTGCACCAAAACTATTCTCTACCGTGTAATACGTTCCACATAGGAATGCGCAGAAGAATTTGAAGAGCATGCCACATATGCACCCCTTTTGTGGTATCTAAATAAATAGTGCTTACTTCCACTTCAGAAAAGGGGATCTTGCATCTGCCCACGATGGCAGATAGTTCTGCTTCCACCCCATAATCATCTGATTTCCACCTGATGCGATCGTACACATCGTTACGAATACCCAAATACCCACACAGTATGTCTCCATACCGATGAATTCTAAAAATGTGATGGATAATAAAGTACGCAATATGATTTCCCAACCGTCGAACAATAGGCATCTTCTTGTCGAGTTTACGGTACCCAAATACCACAGGCTTTCTTTTGAGAGCGCGGATAAAGTCAGGAAGATACGAAGGATCATGTTGCCCATCTCCATCCATAAAAATTACTGCATCCAGTTGTAAACGGGCAGATTCATACAGGCCTTTTCGCATTGCGTAACCCTTTCCACTATTTGTGGAGTTTTTGATTATGACGACGTTTTTATGGCTTTTTGAATATGACGTAAGAATGCCGCTTGTTCCATCAGTAGAACCATCGTCGACAAAAATGACATGAGAGATTTCTGGTATCTTTTTGATATGTAAGGTAAGAGTTATAAGAAATGCTGGTAGATATGATGCTTCATTATAAACCGGGATGATAAGTGCGATATTCTTCATGATAGAAGTGCTTTCATTAATCCACTTATATTTCGTAATCGTTCGATAAACAAAGATAAAAAATGGCGGAAGATAAATGACTGAGGATAATTTTTTAGTATGATGCGGATCCAGTTTGTCATATCATGTCGCTCCTTATATGCTCCCATCTTCTTACTTGTTGCCCTATGCTCGTGAGTAACGTGAACATCAATACATGGGGCATATTTATAGCCACTTCCTGCAAGGCGGATAAACAAATCAACATCTTCCAAATAGGAATGAAATGATTCATCAAACATCCCAACTTTCATAAATATATCTTTACGAATGAGGAGACACGTAGCAGATAGCCCGTATACTTGTCCCGTATTCCACATGCTAACTTTGTCATCCTGAGCCTGTCGAAGGATCCAGTCTAGAATCCGATCCTCATCTTGCACTACTTCAGCTTTCCCCTTTTTCAAATCAACCATATATCCGATGCTTTCAACATCCCCTTGTTGGGTTTGAATGATGGGCTGCGTTGCAACATAATTGTTATTCTTTTCCAAAAATGCGTAAAGAGATGCGATGGTATCTTTTTCAACAAAACAATCATTATTTAAAAACAACAAATATTTGCCTTTTGCTTTTTTGGCACCCTCATTTATTGCCCGGGTAAAACCATAATTATGTTTTAACTTTATATATTGACTGATGACTGATGACTGACGACTGACGACTAAGTCCGTTCCGTCAGTCGATCCATTATCGACGATAAGAACCTCAGCCAAACCAATTATAGACGCTTTTTCAAGCAGAGTAACGCTTTGCTTTAGAGCTTCAACGTTATTAAAGGTTGGGATTATTATTGATATTTTCATTTAAATCAATTTTTTTTTCTTCAACAAAAAATATAGTTTTATATCACCTAGAATTTTTTCTTTTATAAGGTCCAGTAGTTTGTAATTTGATTTTCCATAAGTTCTAGTATAGTGACCTACAGGGATTTCCGCAAATACGCCACCAACGGACTCTAGTTTTTTGATCAACTCGGGAAGAATTGAAGAACCATGACTCTCAAAGTTGATTTTATCCAATAAGGTTTTTTTTATCAGTCGGAAATCGCAGTCAACATCTCTTATGGGCAACTTGAAAATCACCCTAGCTAATATACGATATACATTTCCTAACAAAATGCGCAACAGTTTATCATGTCGTCTGATTTTATAGCCATTGATGATGCTAGCCCCTGTTTCCATTTGTTTTTTTATCAGTTTTGGCAAGTCTTCTTCCAGATGATATTGAGCATCGCCATCTGTATAAAAAATCCAATCCTTTGTGGCTTTGTTAAAACCGTACTTGATCACTGAGTATCCTTTGGTGTTATTTTGCTTATTTACAATAATCAGACTAGGATAGATCAATTTCATTTCCTTGATTTTTTTATATGTCTTATCTTTCGAATTACCGCCATGAAGGGCAATAACTTCCAAGCTGTTAGTAACTTTTTTACCTATTGCATAGGCACAGATGATTTGTCTAGTCACAGTAGCTTCGTCATTCAAAAAAGGGAAAATAATTGACAAACTACCAATTTTTTTCATTGCAATGTATAAAATTGAAGAATTTTTGCAATAATATACTCAATCTGACTTTTTGAGATATAGGGGTGAAATGGCAAACTCAAAACCTCCTGTGACAGCATCTCGGCTGTGGGAAAATTTCTTTGTGATAGAAAATTAAAAGCGGGTATCTTGTTGATGCTATATGGATAATGTACAAACGTTTCTATATTGGCTTTTTTTAAATAAACTCGAAGTTTTTCACGATTTTTTGCTCTTATTACAAATAGGTGACTTGCTGGTTTACTGTCTTTGTTTGATGACAGTAACGATATGTGTTTATGGAGATTACATTTGAGTATTTGTTCAATATAATAATTGGATAAATATTTTCTCTTTTTTATCTCGCTGTCTATGTTTTCTAGAAATATATTGATAATTCCCGCCTGAATTTCTGGGATTCTACTGTGTCCAGACACAAAATCACTTTTATAGCGATATTTTTCTCCGTATTGCACTGCTTTTTCTAAATAATCAAAATGCTTTTTGCTTTTTGTCATTATTCCACCCCCATCTCCAAGCGTGCCGAGATTTTTAGTTGGGTAAAAAGAAAAACAGCCAATATCTCCAAAAGTCCCGACGTGCCGACCCTTATAAAGACTCCCAAAGGCCTGAGCACAGTCCTCAATCAAGACTATCCTGTTCTTTTTACATATTTCAACCATCTTATCCAGATTGCCTACCAATCCGTATAAATGCACCATAACTATTACTCGAGTTTTGGAGGTTATTAGTTTTATAACTGCTTTTGGATCCAATTGACCATTCAAATCAACTTCAGCAGGCACTCCCTTCAAATTATTCATATAAATGGGAAAAGCGCTCGGATAGGCATTGACCGGAAAAATAATTTCATCATCTTTGTCAAGGAGGAGAGACTGGAGAGCAAGACATAAGGAGTCGTGTCCAGATGCACAACTGACAAAATAGTTAACATCA
This sequence comes from Patescibacteria group bacterium, assembly GCA_943356515.1. GTDB lineage: Bacteria > Patescibacteriota > Microgenomatia > UBA1406 > GWC2-37-13 > UBA1450. The sequence continues at coordinate 421 of CALRFM010000053.1, read as the reverse complement.
AAATATTTTTTAAAAAGTAGCTCGGTTTTCTTGCTACAAGGACCGTTCAGAAAAATACCACTTTCGATTACTTTGCTTACATGTTCCAGGATGGATTTTTTATATTTTATGGCTTTGAGTTTTGTATCATTAAAATATATTTTGCCAATAGTATTGTTCATTCTAAATTACTTTATTAATCTTTTTTAGGCTGCCAGAAATTTTCTCCTAGACTATTCCATGGCAATCTTCGTTCATCAGGTGAATCCTTTTTAAATTGCTGATCGCTCAATACATAGAGATCTGCTGGGAGATTTTGAAAAACAGCCGTCCCTTGTGCGACTCCCTTTGGAATAAATAGTAACCGTGACTTACCAGCTCCCAAGGTAATTCTCATTACCTTGTCATTTGTTTTTGACTTTTTTCTCAGATCCCATAGCCC
>CALRFM010000052.1 GCA_943356515.1 Patescibacteria group bacterium | reverse complement strand
GATATTGTAAATGCCGAAACAGGAAAGGTGAATATACTTACCACAGGAGATCTTACCATAACCCAAACCAATGCAAATGCTCTTCCTGATAAATCAGTACTCATTGTACAGGGGAATGTTACTATTGCAAACCGACCGGGAACCAACCACACATTTAATCCTTCATCAAAATCTATCGCTATCATAGCAACAGGCACCATTACCGTAGATGCAGTATATACTGGGCTTAATGGTATTTTTATTGCACAAGGTTTTAACTTTGGTTCGTCAAACCAGCCACTTAAAATATCTGGTAACCTCATCTCTGCTACCGAAATACCGTTTGCACGAGAACGAGTAGACACAATAGAGAAGCCAACCTTTTTTATTGTATTCAATCCACAAATGTATTTAGATCTTCTTCCCTATCTTTCTACCATAGTAAGAGAGGGGAGGGAGATACAATAGGTGGTAAGAATTAAGATTTAAGAATTAAGAATGTTGAATGTAAAAAAGATCCTCCTTCTTTTATTGCTCTTTTTTCTCCCTACCCAGCTAGGCATGTTCTTCTTTATCCCCGACTCAATTGTTCATGGCATTCCCATAGATCTTCTTGCTCCAGCTTTGTATGTGACAGATATCCTCGTTTTGGCTAGTGTCATCCTGAATTTATTTCAGGATCCAGGCACTATTAAAAAGATGCTGAAACGAGTTCAGCATGACAAAATTATAGTGATAGCATTTTTATTTATAATTGGAAATGTATTCTTTGCCCTCTCCCCCATCATGGGGATATATAAATTGATTAAGCTCATGGAAATGGGAACAGTATTTTGGATAATGAAAAAGAGCAAGATAGAAATAAATCACGTACTCATAGCGCTTTTAGCTATGGCAGCGTTGCAACTTGCGCTTGGGCTCGCCCACGTGATTGCGGGCAATAGTATTCAAGGAATATTCTATTTGCTGGGAGAACGGTCATTCTCTTTATCTACTCCTGGTATTGCCAAAGTAAGTATGCAAGGGCTTGAAATATTACGGGCCTACGCCACATTCCCGCACCCCAATGCGCTGGGTGGATTTTACTTGTTATTATATTCGTTTATTTTATTCTCTCCCACTTTGTCATCCCCCCGAGTACTTGGGGAGATCCAGAAAAACTTGTTCTTGATCATCTCAACTCTTCTCATTATTTTTTCCTTTTCTAAAGTGGCGCTGATGGGTTATGTATTACTAACCGTTGTAAATGTTTTGAGAAAAACATCGACATGCACGTGGTGTAAATTGTCTGGATTAGTTCTTCCCATTGCTCTTTCTGGAGTATTTTTTATGGCGCAGGGTGACCCAGAAACTATTGATAAACGTATATGGCTTGCAACATCGAGCTTTATGATTATTCGAGAGCATTTGCTTACTGGTGTAGGTTTGGGGAATTATCTGATTGCACAGGGCACCTTCCCCATCCCCTATTCATACCACTTCTTGCAACCAGTTCATAACATATTTTTATTACTCATTGCTGAACTTGGCGTGCCGTTATGTGCACTCATGACATATATTTTCGTAAAAATAGTGAGACCCTTGTGGGAGTCTCCCGTTTTCAACGCTATGCTTTTTGTCATAATCTTCACCGGGATGTTTGATCATTACTGGCTCACCATTCAACAAAATATGCTTCTGGTACCGGTGGTGTTTGGGCTCTTGACAAATAATACAAAAACAATATAATTATAATATGCAAAGAACTATTGTACAGGTGCCAATGTCAAATGATCTCAGAAAAAAAGCCGAAATGGTTTCGGCTGATATGGGATTTTCTTCTCTTCAGGAAACAATCCGTGTTCTTCTTACTAAACTTTCAAAACAGGAGCTTACGATAACAATTGGAGAAACGGTTTCACTCTCTCCAAAAGCTGAACAACGATATGCTAAAGTGGTTGAAGATATTACGGCTGGACAGAATGTTTATAAACCAAAAAATAAACAAGAATTCTTTAAAATGTTGCGCTCATGAATATATACTTCACTAAAAACTTTAAAAAAGCCTACAAAAAAAGAATTGAACAACATATGAAATGGGCCCAACAATTTGAAGCACGCTATGATCTTTTTGCCGATGATCCTACCAATCCAGTGCTTCGCGACCATGCGCTTATCGGCAACATAAAGGGCTATCGCTCCTTCTCAGTAACTGGTGATATACGAGTGATTTATTATATTAACGAAGGAGCAGTATATTTTGTCGATATTGGAACTCACAACCAAGTATATTAGCTTAGAATCAAATAATAGCCACACACTTGATATAATAACCTCGAGCATTGGGAGATCGTCTAACGGCAGGACAATAGATTCTGGATCTATTTATCTAGGTTCGAATCCTAGTCTCCCAGCCAGTAAGAATTATTTATTAATAAAATAGTTATAAACCTCTTTAGATATGAGCGCTATCTGTTCTGCTGCAACATATTGGTCTTTACTTTCTGACATCACCACTATGATATAGTCCCCTTTTTTGGTAAATACTATTCCCGCATCGTGTGAAACCCTATCTAATTCACCAGTTTTATGTGCGATGATGACCTCTTCTGGAAGGTATTTGGGAAGTTTGTTATTGAGTTGTTGGTTTTTAAGTAGTTGCCACATTTGATGAGTGTCCCTCTTATTTGCAAGTCCTCCTGTATGGAGTTTTTCAAAAAAAAGCGCCATATCGTGGGGTGTGGTTTTTGGGAAGCCATCATCTGCTCCTATTGTCGACTCATAAAATCCATTTTTTTGGAGAAAAGAGGTTACGTTAGATAATCTGATGCGTTCAGACAGTAGGAGTGCAGAATAATTATCTGAAACCGTAATCATTTGCTCTAACGATTCATCTACAGATTGAGATACCGTAGTTGTATCGCTTTTATTTACTGAGCCTTGCTGAATCTGATCAAATGTTACTGCCATAACCCACAGTTTATACAAACTTGCAGAATTAAAAACCTTATGTTCGTTTATTACATATGTTCTTTCTGTTTTAAGATTTTTGATGAAGACGCCATACGTCCCGTCTGTTTCTGCGAGTATTTGTTCAATGCTTATTACGAGCGTATTATCTTCTGGTGGCTCGACATACCGAGAAAATATACTTTGCACCAATCCCTCTTCTAAGTTGTCTCTTGCAGGCAAAGTATTTTTGAATGACCCAAATACAATAAGCCCTCCTAATACTGTGATGAGGATGAAGATTGTGCGGAGGTTATTATTGTTGAGAGTCATACTATTTATAGTACACTTTCTGTATGACTATAAAGAAGTACCCTTCACACTTTCATACACTCCGCGACGCATGGGTAAAACGTCATAAAAAAATTCATAAAGATCTTGTTGACAAACATAAAGCATCTCTTCGATGGATGAAGGATAATTCTAAGCAACTGATTGCTGGATCTGCCGCTGGTATGCTTATGTTAGCAAACCCCGTTTCTGCATCTACCTTGGCTCAAAATCTCCTTCCGCCTAGTCCTCCGGTAGATGAAGCCGGCTCGCATTCAACAAGTAGTTTAGTAGAAGAGTTAAAAGCTATACTTCCCCTTGAGGTGACTGAGCTTAACGCCGAACAAGAAGCGCAAATAGCAACTATGTTCAAATCGTATTTTGGTATGAATGCGCAGGCTGAACTTTATGGCAAACGGCTTAATAGAAGTTATGGATTTATCGGCGCCGAGCAACACTTGGCCCGCTACGAGGGAGACACAATGACCACCCATTTTCAAAACGCCGATGATGTTCGATTTGCCGCTTCTGGCATGGCTCCGGGACGAGGTGCTTGGGGATATTTTGCACAATCTGGCGTATTAACTCAAGAAGATATTGAGCGAGAAAAATACTATTTGGCAGTGCAAACATTCTTGGCGCCTGGGTGGGATGAAAATCCCAATGAGCTCTATGCCTTTTTCAAATTTCGTAAAATGCTTGTAGTAAATCCAGAAAATGGAAAAGCAATGGTGGTAGTAATCGGCGATGCCGGACCTGCCCCGTGGACCGGTAAGCACTTAGGTGGGTCGCCCGAAGTTATGAGTTATCTAGAACGCCAGGATGGGAGCGCCCGTGGGCCAGTGGTATACTTTTTTGTGGATGACCCAGAAAATACCATTCCACTGGGACCAATAGATATTCATTAATATATGAAAAAACATTTTTACCATCACCTCATAACTATCGACTCCATTCATGCGGCACTTGACGGATTAGACCTTACGGTAGAAGAACGAAAAGAACTTATAGACATAGCTGAATCTGGCATACATCACTTGATAGTCGACACTATTTTGACCGAGCTTTCTGAAGAAGATAAAAAAATATTTCTTACTCATATGGCAGATGAAAACCATGGTGAGCTTTGGAACCATATTAAAGGAAAAATAGACAAAACCGAAGAGAAAATTCAAACGGCAGTTGACGGCCTTCTTACCGATCTGCATAAAGATATATCCAAAGCAAAGGAGTGATATAATGACTCATGGCACCAGATAAATATTCGGCTGTGTGGGTTTCTCATACTTCAATAACTGACTTTCTTCAATGTGAACGAGCATACCAGCTTAAACATGTGTACAAAGATCCGAAGACTAATCATAAAATAAAGATTATGTCGGCGCCTTTGGCGCTTGGCCAGGCCGTGCATGAAGTTATAGAATCGCTTTCTGTGCTGCCGGTGAAAGATCGTTTTAGCACTTTGTTGATGGACAGATTTGACGAGTCATGGAAAAAGGTTTCAGGAAAACAGGGTGGATTCCATGACAGGGAAAGTGAAGAACAGTATAAAAAAAGAGGACGAGAGATGATTTCAAGAGTAACTAAAAATCCCGGCCCCATAGCGCGTAAAGCGGTAAAAATTCAAAGCGACCTGCCATATTATTTTCTCTCTGAAGAAGATAATATTATATTGTGTGGTAAGATTGATTGGCTCGAGTATTTGGAAGATACCGACAGTGTGCATATTATCGATTTTAAAACTGGCAATAATGCAGAATCCTCAAGCTCGCTCCAACTTCCCATTTACTTGCTCTTGGTGGGAAATACCCAAAAACGAAGCGTATCGAAAGCAAGCTATTGGTATTTGGCAAAAGATGAAGACCCCATAGAACAAGAACTCCCCAATAAAGATGATGCGTATGAAACTATTTTAAATGTTGCCAAGCGCATGAAAACAGCGCGTAAACTAGGTAAGTTTAAATGTCCCAGTGGCGCAGATGGTTGTGGTTATTGCCTGCCATACGAAGGTATTTTAAAGGGGGAAGGTGAATATATATTTACCGATACGTACAATACTGATACCTATATCCTCACTAATCAGTCGGAAACTAAAAAAGACGAGAGTGTGATTTTGTAAACATCCCTCCCCCTTCGTCGAGTCTGACTCGACTTCGGGTACTCCCTTCTGAAGGGAGACTTGAAGGTGAAGTGTTTTAGGTATAAAGAGGTTTGGGCTACAAATTAGCTCATGGTTCTGAAAACCAACTCAATGGCAAATCCAGCAACAATAAGGATGAGCCCGATAATGCCGATCTTTCGCTCCTTGTTCATTTCGGCAAATACTCTCTTGTCTATTTTGTGTTCCTTCCACACACGGTGATGCACCATAATGGCGGTGAATCCTACCATAATCTCTCCAAGTGTATGCAATGTAAATCCAATTATTCCTAGCATATAAAATAAGTATACTCTACCTAGAGGTTTAAAACCTGCTGGCTTATTAATCTCACTTGTCATCCTGAATTTATTTCAGGATCTTTTTAAGATGCTGAAACGAGTTCAGCATGACAGTTTAGAGATGACACGTATATTATAGCCGAACGATGATGTTGTCGATAAGACGCACACCACCCAAGTAGAGGGCCACAAGAATAACAACATCTTGATCTATTGTTGGAATGGTTTCTAGTGATAGTGATCGAACCGCAACATAATCTATCTTCTTGGAGATATGCTCAAGCTCGGCTTTTATTGTTCTTTCGACGATACGCGCATCTCTTTCTCCGCCAAGGATGAGCTCTTGGGCCTTTAGTAGTGCTACAAATATCTGAGCTGCTGGTTTCTTGTCTTTCGGTAATAATAGGAGATTTCGAGATGAAAGCGCCAATAGCGAATCTTCTCTGACAGTAGGGACGCCAACTACTTTAGTAGGAATATCTAAATCTTTTACCATCTGCTCAACTATGAGGCATTGTTGATAGTCTTTCAGACCCATATATATGCGCGTTGGTTGACAAAGATGTAATAACTTCAATACAACAGTCGCCATACCGTCAAAATGTCCGGGACGATGTTCTCCCTCTAATATATTTGCAAGGTCACCTATATGAATGGTTGATTGGAATCCTGTAGGATACATTTCGTCAACGTCTGGACAGAATACATAGTTGGCATAATCTTGGATAAGCGCTTTATCTTGCTCTAGGGTATGTGGATATCTATCTAGATCTTCTTGTTTGTTAAATTGTTTGGGGTTTACAAAAATAGAAACAACAACTATATCATTTTCATGTTTGGCCTTTTGTATGAGCGAAAGATGCCCTTTATGCAGCGCGCCCATGGTGGGAATGAATCCGATAGTATTTTTATTTAATATATGATCTTTGATGATTTTTTGAAGAATATTTATTTTATTAATTGCTTTCATAACAGTAATTATATAGTAATTATTAAGTTATACACACTCTGTGGATAGTATTATTATGGGATTTAATAGAATGCTATCTCCACTCCTTATTATAACAATGTATGTCATTATTGTATTGTTTCCTTTACAATAAATGTATGAGTTCAGAAAGAATCGTCGGATATATACTATTGGCCTTAGGAATTGCGGTGATGGTATTTGCAGCTATACAGATCGTTATGGTATTTACCAACAAAGCCAACCCGATAGAATTTTTCACTTCTGAACCAATCAATACTAATCAATTCGCAGAACTTGCAAGTGGTGGAAGTAGTCTACCCATACCACAGCTTATTGATCCAGAATTATTAAATAATGTTCTCAATATGGCGGTATACTTTCTTATTATGAACTTTCTCCTTGGATTGGGATTCAAGATAGCTAACCTTGGGGTGCAGCTCGTTCGACCCATTAAAATAGAGGTAAGAAATAACCAAATAGCAAGTATGCTTGAGAAGAAGAATCCCCCATCACCCGGAGCAAACCTTGCATAAGATATTTATTTATCTGTAGAATACTGGCTTGTCTGTTTGTGGGAGGAGAAGACTCATGCGGCGCTCTTTTCCACTTATACGTTCGACAAATACTTTCACTTTTTGACCGAGGGTAAAATCTTCTGACCCAGACAGTTTGCT
>CALRFM010000051.1 GCA_943356515.1 Patescibacteria group bacterium | reverse complement strand
GTCCAATAACCTCGTATCCATCTCCTTTATTAATAATATCTATTATTACAAAATAATGTCCACCATACTTAAAATCTGCTCCAGCAAATATCCAAGCCCCTTGTTTAAGGAAAGGAATAAGATCTGTTACAGCCTGTTCAATATTAGTAGGTCGTTGAAATGTTATTACTGAGGTTTGAAATCCGTTTGCATCAAGTACGGACTTTGCACCAGCCAAAGATGAGCCACTACAATTAGCATATGTGGTACCTGAAGATCGGTAATATTGTTGGACTATTTGTGGTGGATTAATAGATTGATTGCGAAAATTAGCAATAATATTAGTGACCGATGTTGGCCCACATCCTGCATAAGCTATAGTACATCCACCTGGAAGGGGATTCGAGTAATCTCCCTGCCGATACATGATATATTCACCCGTTGTAAGATACGGATTACTGGAATTAGGAGTGCTTGTATAGTTGGGATATTGTGTATTAAGTGGAGGTGTGGGGGAGGATGAGGGCTGATTTACCTCACCATTAGTATTGGGATTAGAATTAGTAATTCTAAGTATAGCCTCCATCATATTTACTGCAGATTGCTTTAGCGTTTCATTCTTTCCTTTTTTGTCAGATCCAGATGAACTATACCCAGTTCCAGTAGAACTATCTGATGTCGCCCCATATACATACATCGACCTCATAGGGACCAAAATGAGTGCAAAAAATAAACTTAAATATAGTAGATTCTTTTTATTTATCATAGTGTTGACATTTCAATAATACTTCCCCATAATGAAGTATGGCTGGCATATTTGATTTTATAAAGAAACAACCTACGAATGCAAATCCAAACGATGTGGACGGGCAAAGTACTCCTGTTGCTACGGTAACTAATATTCCTTCTGAGGCTGTGCAAGTGCCCATTGCGACTCCTCAGTCATATAATGGTATTGGTACTCCTCCTGTTCCTACAGTTTTACCCCTTCAAAAAGCAACGCCACCAACGCCCTTACCGATGCCCCCGATGCCATCGATGCCTCAGGCACCATCTGCAAAACCTCAAGAAAAAGATAAGCAAATGCTTCAATCTCAGATTTCAGAGAAAAAGAGAACAGAGCTCGATGTTATGACTCATCTTACGCAACGATCTAACAAAGTTTTTGTAGAAGCCAATAATAAAGCAAAAGCACTTCAAAATGCATTTGTAGATAGTGAACACTTACTCCACGGACTCCTAACAGATAGTGAGATATATCGCACACTGGTAAGCCTTAAGATTCAACCGCAACAAGTTGAACAAGAGCTCGAAAAAATATATAAGAAAGAAGCAGTCACCACGCCACCTCAAATATCACCTCGTGTAAAGAAAGTTATAGAGACGTCACTGGTAGTAGCCCGAAAATTAGGCTTTGAATTTATTGCACCTGAACATATCCTCCTTGCCTTGTATGAAGAGGGTGAAGGTATAGGAGCCCGAATTTTGGTCAAATTGGGTCTTTCTAAAGAAGAATTAAACAAAAAAATTACTGGTAAAAAAGAGGGAGTAACAGTAGATGGACAGCCACAACAAGAAAAACAGAAGAAGACTTCATTACAACAATTTACTATAGATCTTACGGCAAAAGCTGCACGTGGTGAACTTGACCCAGTAGTAGAGCGCTCAACGGTAATAGAACGACTGGTGCACGTGCTTTCACGAAGAATCAAAAACAATCCCGCGCTCATCGGCGAACCTGGTGTAGGAAAGACCGCTATAGTGGAAGGACTCGCGCAACGAATAGTAGATAAACAAGTTCCAGAAACACTTTTTAATAAAAAGATTGTGCAACTCGATCTGTCTTCTGTCGTAGCCGGCGCATCTCATAGAGGAGAGTTTGAAGAGCGCATGAAGGGTATCATAGATGAGCTTAAAGCGAGCAAAGGGTCTATTATTTTGTTTATCGACGAAATGCACACTATGATGGGTGCTGGAAGTGGAGATGGTGCCATAGATGCATCTAATTTTATAAAACCAGCTCTTGCCCGTGGAGAAGTGCAATTTATTGGCGCAACTACCATAACTGAATATCGTAAATATATCGAAAAAGACGGCGCGCTTGAGCGTAGATTTCAAACCGTAGTGGTTCCTGAACCAACTGCAGAGGCGGCTATAAAAATGCTTAAGGCATCCAGGGACAAATACGAAGCATTCCACAAGGTTAAAATTCCCGACGAAGTAATAGATCTTTCTGTCAAATTATCAAAGCGTTACATCGGAGACCGCTTTCTGCCAGATAAGGCATTTGATCTGATGGATGAAGCTGCGGCTGCAGTACGCCTTCCTCTTATATCACTTCCCGAGGAAATTAAGTCTCTAGAAAATCGCATTGCACAGCAACAGCAAGAGTTACGAGAAAACGAACAACGGGGAGAAAAAGTGAAAGCTCGTATTATTCGATCTAAAATAGATGAGGTTCAAAAAAACTTGAATGATAAGAAGGAAGTATATTCTCTCAAAAGAGCACAAACCACCACGCAAGTTTCACCTCAAGCAGTAAAAGATATCATTGCAACCAGAACAGGTATTCCCCTTTCTAAAATTGGAACATCTGAAGGAGATAAACTCAATAATTTAGAAGATATCATTCACAAGCGTATGATAGGTCAAGAACGCGCGGTGAAATCTGTAGCTCAAGCGGTACGTCGGGGGCGTGCAGGGCTCAATTCTAACAAAAGACCAATAGGAAGCTTTGTATTCCTCGGTCCAACCGGCGTCGGTAAAACCGAACTTGCCAAGTCATTATCAGAAATATTATTTGATGATGAAGAAGCTATTGTGCGCTTTGATATGACTGAATATATGGAACGTCATGAGGTAGCAAAGTTACTTGGCCCACCTCCAGGATATGTAGGGTACGAAGAGGGTGGTAAGCTTACCGAGGCGGTGCGCCGCAAACCATACTCTTTAGTTCTTTTTGATGAAATTGAAAAAGCACATCCAGATATTTTTAACATCTTACTCCAAATCTTAGATGACGGAAGGTTAACCGACAATAAAGGGAGAACCATATCATTCAAAAATACCGTTGTCATTTGTACTTCAAACATCGGAACAGGTCTTATTCAAGAAGATCTTATGAAGAGTGGAGCTTCTGAAGTGACCGAACCCAATGTTATCTCTACCTATGTGTTCACGCCACGCGGAAGAGAGCTTCTGACTATTGGTAATAAATATTTCGAACGAGATGCATCTTCTCCATGGGCCAATCATCTTATATCAGAATATTTTGCAGGACAAAAAACAACTAATAAAGAAGCCTTTCCTACCTTTGGATATGATACTCACGCCATTTCATCAAAGGGCGTAGAAATAATTACTAAAGGAAGTACTCTCTTTACACGAAATGCGACAACGGCAAAAGAATGGAATACCACAAATCTTATTGATTACTTTAAAGATAATGTTGTCGTTAATGCTCTTCCCGATACCCCCGATGAGCAACTTCCCACTATTCGCATTAAAACCTATGCATTTAGTGCAGATGGTATGGAAGTGGTCACCTATAAAGATCGGTACTGGAGAAGAAAAGAAGGTACGACAGATTGGGAAACAGGACTGTTACAAGAGTACTTTGCACAAAATACGGGAGATATAAAAGGATATCCAGTAACTCATTGGGATATTCACACCTTTGCGCCAACTGGCCGTGAGATTATAGTTTCAGCAGGCGATGTATGGTACAGAGAATCTGCAGCACCAGCATGGACCAAGCAAACACTTAATGAATATTTTGGAAAAGATGTTCCTCTCGAGCAAGAAAGTCAAGAGAAAGTAAAAACTGAAGAACAGGTAGATGTAAAAAAATATCAAGTCATCAAAGATAAAGTAATGAATGAGCTTCTCAAGTTTTTCCGCCCAGAGCTTGTGAATAGATTTGACGAAGTTATTGTATTTGAGCCGCTTAAATACGGGCATATGTTAAAGATTGCTAAACTTCAACTCAAGGGTTTGACAAAACTCCTAGAAGAACAGGAGCTAGGATTTTCACCCACCGAGGAAGCTATAAAAGAAATTGTTCGTTCAGGCTTTGACCCAGTATATGGCGCCAGGCCGCTAAGACGTGCTATTCAACGATTAGTAGAGAATCCTATATCTGAGATGATCATTGCTCAAAAAGTGAAGAGCGGAGATCTTATTATTCTAGATTTTGATGGACATGAATTTATTTTCAATACAGAAAAATATTTTTCAAAAGAAGGGGAAAAAGATTTTGTATGTAATGTTTGTAGTAATTCATTTACTACCATGACCAGTACGAATGCTACACCCATATGTTCAAAGTGCTCATCAAAGAATCTTAAACCACTAGCGGTATAATAGTGCTATGAACTACACACCACTTAATATTGACCACGCAAAAAAACAACATACGGTGCGTTCCAAAAGCACCATACTCTTTGTGATTATAGCTATACTTTCATTTGTTGTTATGGGACTCCTTATTTATATTATGATGCAAAACTCTGTATGAGTACGTTACTCGCACAATCTCTCCAAATAGTACCAAGTGTGGGTCCAGGCACCCCAACACACGCACCGATTTCTATTTCAGGCCCACTTATCGGCATCAACAATATCGGAGATCTCTTGAATGTTCTTACCTCATTTTTATACCCTTTTGCATCGCTCATACTTTTTTTTGTTCTTATAATGGGTGGTTACGATATTCTTTTATCTCATGGTGATCCAGAAAAAGTACAATCGGGAAGACTTAAAATAACTGCAGGAATTGTTGGATATGTGTTATTGGGCTTATCGTATCTGATATCACGAATACTCGGATATATATTTGGCGTAGGTGGAGGGCTCCTATAATTATTTCTTTTGGTAAGCTTTAATCGCTTTTCCGTAGTTTTCAGGATCTCCTACATCAAACCATGAACCTTCAAATACAAAACCGTTTACTTCTTGTTTATCTATAAGAGTCCGAATAACACTTTCGAGAGAAAATTTCTTTTTATCTTTAGGAAAAAAAGAAAAAAGTTCTGGCTCGCATGCATAAATGCCACAATGAATAAGATGGCTTTTTATACCTGGTTTATCGGTATGTGGGTAAAACTTCTTAAGTTTAGCGCCTTGTAATTTTATTTGTCCAAATTCTGTTGGTTTATCGCTTGTAGTAACTGCGACCGTTGTCACACCGCCTTGCTCTTTATGAAAATGAATAAAATCACTAAATGAAAACTGGGTAAGAATATCTCCGTGAATAACAAGAAAGGTATCTCCATCAAGTTGTTTTTTGAGTCGCGCGAGTGCTCCACCCGTTTGAAGATCGGCCGTCTCTTCCATATACTCTATATGAACTCCAAACTTAGAGCCATTTCCAAAGTATTTTTTTATCGTATCTCCCAAATAGGAGATTGCAATGATAATATTACGAATATCATTTTTTTTCAGTTCTATAATAAGATGTTCAAGAATAGGAACGCCATTTACCGGAAGCATTGCTTTAGGGATCTCGTACGTGTAGGGGCGCATTTGAGATCCTTGTCCTCCTGCAAGTATTACTGCTTTATTTACCGTGGATTGGGTATATTGAGTTGCTATATATTCAATAGCATGTGAACGATTACGAATCTTCTTTTTATCAACAAGTGCATCGATTTTATTGAGAAGCTTAGTGTTTAGAGTGATAGTTATTCGAGATCTACGCATGAATAACCTCATTTTAGTGCAGACATTGATTTTTGTCAAAAGACTTTCTATAATACATACAGTAGATACATATATCATGAGCATATCCGCGTATTGAGCGGATTTTTTACCTATGTTTTTTAAAACTCAAGAACCACCAATAGTAATATCCATAGGAGGGTCACTTCTCGTTACCGAGGATGGAGTCAATGTCCATTTTCTCAAACAACTCAATGCATTCATGAGAAAATATATCAAACGCGGTAAGCGTTTTTTTTTGGTCGCAGGAGGTGGTATTACTGCTCGCAGATATAGAGATGCAGGCAAGTCGGTAATCGGAGACTTATCAGATAAAGATCTAGACTGGCTTGGTATTCATGCCACCCGTTTAAATGCGCATCTTATGAGAACTATTTTCGAAGATATTGCACATCCTCGTATCATAGAGAATTATGATAAGAAATTATCCAATTGGAATGAGCCAATTGTTATTGGAGCTGGATGGAAGCCAGGATGGTCTACCGATTATGATGCCGTAATATTAGCCAGAGATTATGGCGCGAATCTGATAGTTAACTTATCAAATATAGATTGGGTGTACAATAAAGACCCAAAAAAATATAAAGATGCGGTCAAAATTGAAAAACTCACCTGGGGAGAGCTTGAGACAATTGTAGGAACTGAATGGTCACCAGGTATCAATTCTCCCTTTGACCCGATAGCTGCCCAACTGGCCCGCAAACATAGATTGACAGTTATTGTAGCTAACGGCGATAAATTCAATAATCTAGAAAGGATTATCGAAGGAGATTCATTCAAAGGAACAGTCATAATGCCCTATCGTATTGATGCAAGTTTTTACGATAGAGAATATTATATAGGGAGGAGAGGTGGATATCGCTTTACAGACAAGTCATCAGGTCTGAGCAAATTTCTTATCAAAATAACAAATCATTACCGTGCAATCATCATTCGTTATTTCATCCGTCCTAAAAACTGTTTAGACGTAGGATGTGGTACGGGAAACCTCGTATCAATCCTACGAGGCTATGGGATTGACGCCTACGGTGTCGAAATCTCAGAGCATGCGCTCGAAATGGCGGACAAATCAGTCCGCCCTTTTTTAAAGGCGGGAGATATAGTGGATTTACCGTATGAAAAAGACATGTTTGATTTGGTTCTTACTTTTGATGTATTAGAACATCTAGAACGAGCAAAGATTAAAAAAGCTATTGATGAAAGTATTCGCGTATCTCGAAAGTTTGTCATGCATAAAATATTTACTAACGAAAATTTGTGGATACGAGCGTTTCATATGCAAGATTTTTCTCACCTTTCTATTCTTACAAAAAAGTTTTGGCGAAGAAAATTTTTAGAACATCCGCAAGCTGGTTTACAACGAAACTCTTTGTTTCATCTCCCAACATTTATGGAATCAAGCTTTCTATTAAAGAAAAAATAAGGCATGATACTTTCTTCTATCTCACTTTCCAATATTCGTAATTTTTCTAAAGCTCATTTTGAATTTAGTCCGCACCTCACCCTCATTGTCGGAGAAAATGCTCGAGGTAAAACAAACCTTTTGGAATCAGTACATGTGGCGGTATACGGAACAGGATTTCGAGAGTCGCGTGAGCTGGAGCTCATCTCCTGGGATAAACCTCAAGGAGTAGTAGAATCTACATTTATTGATGAGGATGGTAAATCTTTGTATCAAG
>CALRFM010000050.1 GCA_943356515.1 Patescibacteria group bacterium | reverse complement strand
GAGGACTGGGGTGAACAAGATTAGGAGCTGATTGAACTCTTTAACCGTTAATCCTGTTAGAGAGGCAGATAATCGATCATTTCGTAGGGCAGTATTTATATTCATATCACTCTAGTTTGCACTAGAATGACCTAATTCGCAACAGGTCTTTTGTTTTTTATTGAGTAATTTAATGAGATTTTTCTGTTTCCCAATTGATTGCAATAGGTTTTTGTTCATCACTGCGGGTGATTTACCATTCTTTCTTTCTGTTTTTCCCAGTGCAGATTCACTTGAAAATGGTGCTATTTCATATTGTATTGCAGCAGTAGCTCGTTCTAGATTCTCTCTGGCATCTATGGAATTATCTCCTGGTATTGAAAGCCACCCCAGATATTCGTATCCAGATGGGGGAGTAAAAATACCATCCCCAACTTCTTTATAAATATATAAATCTTTTGCCTTATATTTTTTCTTAAAATCCTCAGGAATACTCAGACTCGTAACTACGCCAGATTTTTTAGGTGCAAGTACCCCTATAGCAAGATGTTGATACGGCAATTCTGGTTTTTTTACCTTTTCCATATATATTCCACATGCAATTTTGACGGCATTCTCAACCATATTTACATGCCAGACATGTTTTACGAAGCTATATACGCCACCTCCAAGTCGTAGATTCACCTCCAAAGGAACAGGCCCCTTTGTTGTATATTTTGCTTCAAAATGAATACATGCATCGGTAATACCCAGTTTTTCTAGCACTGTCTCAGCCATTTCTATAAGTTCATTTTGTGATTTTTCTGGCAGATCAGATGGAATTGCCTGACCATTATCGAGGAAAAAAGGCTCTTCTGTTTGGTAGTCATCAGTAATAGACCAGAATTTGATTTTTCCATGTTGGAGTAATATATCAATATCAACCTCATCTCCATCTATATATTCTTCTATCATAAGATCAGAGCCTTCATGCAAAGCAGATTCTACTGAAGTAGAAATAGTCTTTTTAATAAAATCATAGACAGAATTAAGTTCTTCTTTTGTGTTTACTTTGACAACAAAAGAGCTATTTGCCCCATAGGTAGGCTTAATCACCACTGGAAAAGTGAGGTTATGAGCCTTTTGTATATCTTGAGGGGAAGAAATAAGCAAATAGTTTGGAGCAGGAATATTGTTTTGCGAACAAAATGATCTGAAATTATATTTATTCCGTGCCTTATTTGCTATAGAGTAGGGAATACCTATGAGGTTTAGCCTATCACGTAATTTCGAGGCAAGAAGTACGTCATCTTCCCAAAATGTAATGATTCCATCGATTGGATTTTTAGAATGATAAGCTAATACATTTTTGATTGATTCTTCATGATTATTTGTGTCTGCAATAATCCAATGATCTGCAAATTGCTCTGCCCACGACACCATTGAGTTATTAAGAATAATAAGCCGTTTAAGCTCGAGTTTTTTAATGCAAGAAGAATCTCCTTCTTATTTATTGAGCCAGTATTTACCAGAAGAAGGCTTTTTTCTTGGAGATTATTTTGAAGTGGTTTTGTAGGGCCAGGTTTATCTTTTTTTGACATGTAAGTGTAGTATAGATAATGATTATAAGGGCATTTGGCACCTTGTCAAGTATAATTACCCTGCTATGAAACTTTTTATTGTCCGGCACGGACAAAGCGTGGGAAATACCAAACAAGGCTTTATTGCAGGCCGATCTGACCCCCATGGTCTTACTGAAGTGGGGCGAGTGCAGATTTTGCGTAGCGCATATGAATTACGATCTGCAGGTATCACAACCATTTATTCCAGTCCGGTAACTCGAGCACTGGAAACCGCACAAATTTTTGCCCGATCGCTTAACCTTAAAGTTAAAACTGTCGACTGGGCCACTGAGCTTGATCACGGCACATTTGAAGGAAATTATTGGTGGGAAGTAATTCATAACGTTCCCCCTTCATGGCAAAAAAATCGCGAAGACTACCACACCGCTTACCCGGGCGGCGGGGAGAGTATGGCTCTGATGGCAGATCGGTTGTGGAAGGGTCTTGATGTATTCATTCCATCGCTTTCACCTGATTCAAAAAATATATTGATAAGTCACCAGGCCCCATTAGCTGCCATGCATTATCTGTTGCAACATGGCAATCCTTCAACCTATACGAAAAAATCTCAAGATGCATTCTTGCGTCACATTCACTCATTTCACATGAAAAATGGAGGGTTTATAGAGGCAACATATCAAGGCACATCACTAACATCGGTTACCGAACATAAAGAGTTTGAGCCAGTTAAAGAACGTACGCAAAATATATCATTTTATGCCAGTGGCATATTAAAGTCTCAAACAGGTATAAGATCCAAACGGCAAAAGACAGCTTCGAAAAATGCCGTGTACCATCTGACCAATGGTACTGATCATCTTTTAAAGGTATTGCATGCAGAAGATCCTGCTGCTGTGGGCAGGCAGGTGAAGCTGTACGAATATTTATATGAGCAAAAGATTGCCGCGCCGCGCGTTATCTTTCATGATCACAGCAAGGCATTTTATGCTACTGATCTGTTTATCCAAGACTACACAGAAGGAGTATCGCAAGATAATTGTTTTCAAAAGCATCCTGCACAAATGAGCACAGTTCTTAAGCCGATTTTTACTCAACTTCAGCGCATCCATAGTTTACCAACCTCCGAGGTTAGTAATTTCTGGATTCCGCCGGTGTTTGAGCAGTTTCGTCATTGGCAACCATTTATGATTTATAACATCAACTTCACATTACATCACCTCACAGAATTATCATTTTCAACTGAAGCTCAAAAGAGAATAACTACCGCACTCACATCGCTCAAAAAATACACCCGTGCCCAATCATTTACAGTAGTTCCCATTCATGGCGATTTAGCTCCAGACAATATCATTTTGAATCACCATACTGATTCGTGCAGGTTTGCACGTATTATAGATTTTGAGTGGGCGCGACTTGGTGACAGGTTATGGGATTACGCCTACTATTGGGGTTGGCTTGAAAGACTTCACAAGCCTACGGCACTCAGTTGGCATAACATTCTAACAAAGCACTGTACGTCAGAAGAGCTTGGTATTATAGATCAATATCGCATACTATTCCATGCTTGGACCGTGCGAGACATGCTCGAATATAAAGACGATTCACTTCGCTTAGTAAGAGGTGAAAAGTCCCTACAGATACTATCATGAACTACCAAAAAGCCCTCATCATCGGCAGATTTCAGCCATTTCACAAAGGGCACTTATTCGTAGTACATGAGGCTCTGAAACAAGTAGAAAATCTCATCATCGGTATCGGAAGCACCAATACACAAGATAAAGAAAATAATCCCTTCTCTGTTGAACAAGTACGAACTTCTATCCAAAAAGTCGCCAAAAAAGAAGGGTGGTATGATCGCATTGTTCAAATCTTCGATGTACCTGATATTCCCAGTGACAATGAGTGGCTTCAAGATGTGTTAGATCGGGCTAAAGAATTCGATGTTGTTATCTCAAATAACGATTGGGTTACGGGTATATTTCGGGGTGCAGGGTACGAAGTGATCGAATTCCCGTTTTACAAACGGCATATCTATGAAGGAAAAAAGATCCGGGCGGGTATGAGGAAGAAAGGGGAGTTGATATAACTCATTAATCATGATAATATGAGTTATATTATTAGTATATATGACTCATGGATCAGCAGAAATGGAATTGGCAGCAACCAGATTGGCCTCATTTTAAGTATAGTACTTCGAAATTAGATGTTCTTGAGCGGAAGTTTTTGTTGGAATTAGGGAAATATTCTGGAAGTCTCAAACATGTGCGAGTTGAAGACAAAGAGTATTTTGAGATTGAAATCTTGAGCGAATCGGCGATTAAAACATCTGAAATTGAGGGTGAGTATTTGAATAGAGATAGTATACAATCTTCCATAGCTCGTACATTTGGGTTTAATGTAGATAATCGCACGATCGCTCCTGCTGAAAGAGGTATAGCCAATCTACTCACTCATGTGTATATGTCATATGATAAGTCGCTTACTGAAAAAGGGTTATTTGAATGGCACAACATGCTTATGCTCGGGAGAGGAGATATTAAAACGATTGGTGCATACAGAGCTGACAGTATGCAGATTGTGAGTGGAAAGATCTATGATCCTCATATCCATTATGAAGCCGTACCACCACAACGACTTCGAGAAGATATGAATCAGTTTGTGAGATGGTTTAATGAAAGTAAAGACGAGCTCCCCATACTTACTCGAGCAGGGGTAGTCCATTGGTACTTCATATGTATTCACCCGTTTGAAGATGGCAATGGTCGTATAGCTCGGTCGTTAAGCGAAAAGGTTATTTCACAGGGGTTAAGTGCTCCTACTTTGATAGCCTTATCACACGTGATTAACAAGAAGAAAGCCGAGTATTATGATGCACTAAACCGTTGCAACAAAACAAATACTATTACCAGTTGGCTTGAATATTTTGCTCAGATGGCGCTTGAATCTATTGAGTACACTCAAGCACAGTTGGCATTTATTATTCAAAAAGCGGCATTTTTTGACACGTTCAGAGATCAAATCAATGATAGGCAAGAAAAAGCTTTGATAAGAATATTCAGAGAAGGAATTGATGGATTCAAAGGAGGTTTGAGCGCTGACAACTATTTGTCTATTACCAAGACTTCACGAGCAACAGCAACCAGAGATCTGGCTGATTTAGTGAATAAAAAAGCCCTGAACAAAACAGGAATGGGGAAAGGGACACGGTATTATTTGAATATTCCGATATGAAGGGAAAAAGATTCGGGCGGGTATGAGGAAGAGGGGAGAGATTTAGGGTGTGGGAGGGTGGGATGCGGACGAATCGTGACCATTAGTAATACTTATTGTTGGTTGATGATTTTTTTCTCTTTCAATATCCAGCTGTCTAAGTTTTTCAGACATAGTAATAATAACAGCATTGAGATTTTGAACATCTGGCTGAGCGTTACTCATATCAAATCCTATTCTTTCATCCAAATTTTCTCTTGTTCTTGTGGCGATAGCAAGGAGAGCATCAGCTACTTGTCGTGATGGGCTTTTATTAGTTTGATTTGTCCACAGTTCACCTCCTGCTTGATTTAGTCTGTTGCTAAAGCCCGTAAGGCGTCGATTTAAGAATACAAGATATCTAGTCATTGATTCGTTGTCAAGAAGCCCAATTGCTTTCCCGGCATAATCTTCATCAGCATATAAATGCCAATTACTATTTGTGCCATCGTTATGCTGTCGTGCTTGTATAAGGGAGATGTTATTTTGGACTACATCAACTGCTAATTCATAGAGTGTTTGATTTATTGCAGTTATTATACCTTGTGGGTTTGAATGATTCTTTATTTCCACTCCATCCTCTGTCTTTGTTTTATGAATAATATTTGGCTCATCAAGAATGTTTTGTGCTGTTTTTCGAGCACGGTTGAGAACCCAAAGTAAATTGTCGTCATATAGTTTTCGCTCTCCTACAATACCACTTTGAGGTAAGAGTGATTTAAGCTGAGATATGATTTGAGGATGACTCTCTGGTACATCTGAGATAAGCCATGCGAGCATATGTGATAACGAGTTATAATCATGGGTTAATCCTTTACGATCGGTCTCAGCTAGGAGTATAGCTTTTCTATTTGCGAACCTTTGGTTGAGTAAATCTGTTGATACCATAGCTTTTACTAATCGAATATTGCTCCTTCCCCGAGAAACTTTTGCAAATGCATCATCATTTCTCAGCTCAACACCTACACCATCGCCATATAAATTAACATCTAAGGATCCGTTACGAAGTGCAGCTCTATAGCCCTCTGCAACTTGGTGGTTTTCAACTTCAGCATATGTTAATGCTGATAAAAAGCTTAACAAGCGGAAGAGAGAAGCAGAATCGCCATCTTTAATCTTATCTATCATTAGTCGACATGCATTATCTACTACATGTTTTACATAACCTGTACCATCTCCATTATCGAAACTTGCAGTCAGTACGGCAACCCAAGATTCCAAATGAGGAGGTAATCCATTTATGTCCGAAAGAGATGTTCTTGTATGGGCTAGTTCGAGTCTATCTTTATCATTCATCTCTCGCCGATATGCCAATGTTTCGTCTTCAGGTGGCTTTTCTGATTGTTCCATAGCTGCTGCCATCTTCTCTAAACTACCCGTTATCATCCAATCAGTATTTTTATCAGCAAATTGAAACCAAAGACCACTTGTTACTACAGCTGCAGTAGGTCCATTACCTCCAAAATTATCTCTCAGTTGTGCGTATTGTATGATGTCTCTTATTTTTCCAGCTTCTGTAGAATAGGAAATAATAGCGGCATCCGGAAAGAGCAAGTGTCTCATAGAAGGAGCTGCTAATTGTAGTGATAATTCTGGTTTTGACTTGCTTGCTGTCTTTACAGCTGTAAGTTGCTTTTTACCAACACTATTTCTTAAATTGAGCCAAGAATCTGGATGAGGAGTGGGGATATGGCTTTTGTCTGGAATAGTATATTTTGCTCGAATCATCTCTGCAGCAGAGGCCTTAAGAAGTGTATCTGCTGGAAAAGGTAACGCATTCGCTGGATAGAATAGTGAAGGATCAAAATCTGCTCCAAAATCTGTGTCACACACTGCTTTTACAAATTTATTTGGGTCATTTGGCAATCGTGTTCGTAGAATATTTTGCAATAGAGGAGTAGGATCAGTTGTTTCTATAGCAGCTCGCTCAAATTGCACTCTATGATTTAGGGCAAACCAAGATGGAATAAGGGGCAGTAAGTCTTCACGATGATCTGCAAATGATTGTAGAATGTTATGACGGAGTTTATTGTATTTGCCAAAACCCAATGCTGATTGCGCGCGCAAAAATTTCAAGCCCTCAATAAAAGTTTGTGCTGCTGGTGCAGCCCAATCAATAAGAGGATTACCAAACAATTGAGCAATCTGAAATATCAAGGCGTGAGTTGCTACTGCAAGCCCTCTTTGGTTTATTTCTGCATCATGGCCTAGTCCTTCGAATGCGTCTGGAGTAGTACCAAGAACCAGGTCCATTGCATTTTGAGGTGTCAAATGGGCTGCTCCACTAACGTCTTCTGGTCGAAGAAATATATTTCGATACCCCTTTATTACATCAACAGCAGTTTTTGGTCCAACTGTAGTTTTATAAGCACGATTTGTACGTCTCCCTCTACTATCTGAGTCGTCATCTGGATAAATAAAATAAGGAGTAACGATAGTATCAAACACATGCCGAGCTGCAACGGGGTGTTCATTTAAGAGATGCATTGCCATTAAAGCACTTGTATGAGATAAAAATGAAGGGGTTTTGCCTTCTGAGCTTGGTGGTTCCCATAAAATAAGATCCATCATGGGAATATCAAGAGTACCAACATTTTCATGAAAATTTAAGGTGCCTTCCGAAGGGACACCGAAGTTTGCATGATCTCGCCTTAAATAGTGATTTGCTCTTTTAATTTGGGATTCTAACATGTGTGTTAAAGTTAATGATTGCAGTGGATATTATACTATAAGATATATAAGTATTCAATGTGTATGTAAGATAATCAGTTATTTATAAATTTCATGAATATAATTTTTCCATGCTGGTCAGATATTGTTGTATAATCTTTGTACTCCGTCCTTAATAGAAATGTCATCCCATCAAAGTAGGTCAAACTACTTCTTTTGAGCGTAATGTTCTCCATGGATGATTAAGTGGAGGTTTCCAGTTGAGTTTATGAGTGGTTAAAACAACCGGTAGAAGTTTTGTTCTGGGAGGTCTTTCAGGAAGT